>SLMM01000009.1 GCA_007133565.1 Bacteroidales bacterium | reverse complement strand
TCCCCTTGCCCGATACGTCGCAAATGCAGAAGCCATACTCACCGTCACCCAGCTCAATAAAATCGTAATAGTCCCCCCCCACATCCATATGAGGGTGGTAGAAAGCAGAAACCTTAAGCAAACCATCGGAGGGAAGCGATCCGGGGTCGGGTATCAGCATCTCCTGTAGCTTGGCGGCAAGCTCCAGCTCTCTTCTTATGGCAGCCTGCCTTATGTTCTCCTCGTTCAGCCTTATGTTTTCAATGGCCACGACAATGATGTTGGAGAGGGTCTGGATGAACGGCAGGTGTTTTATCACGGGACTGATGCCTTCGCTCTCCTCGTCAATATCTCCTATCAGCACAACTGCAAGGTGCTCGTTGTTGCTTATGACCGGTATAACAATGTCGAAAGGTTGAAGGACCGGCTCATTAATGGTCGATATGAATGTTATGTCCTCGAAGGCAAGCAGGTCCTTTTTGGCATCGATAAGAGAGGTGAAATCTTCCTTGACACCCGAGCACAGAAGACACTCCCATGAGTCCGACAGCTTGTAAATAAGCACTTTGCCAATACCAAGCTCATCCCTGAGAATTCCCTCATACCTGTAAATCAGGCTTTCCTGCGACTGGTTCTCATTGATCGCCTTTGTGACCTCCAACAGGGTGTTAAGCTTAAACTTTGTCAGTTGGAGCCTGCCGTTTTCTATACCTGGAGCCATAGAGGACTGTGCTGGTTAATCGGGTTCGTTAAGTGAAAAACCTAATTATTTGTGTTATTGGGGACTAAAGTAGGAAAAATTGCAACATTTTCAAAATAGCCTGCCAACTCTTCATCTTTTAAAACTGCCAATCCGGATTTCCGGATACCTACTCCTTCACCCTTTCGGCGTAGCTTTTCGTACGGGTATCCACCTTTATCTTATCGCCTGTATTGATGAAAAGCGGGACGTTGATCGTTGCACCGGTCTCTATAGTTGCCGGTTTAAGTGAGCTGGTTGACGACGTGTCGCCCCTTACTCCCGGTTCGGTATATGTAACCTCCATTACCACGAATGGTGGCAGGTCGCAGGCCAGGGGGGTTTCAGTATCGGCATGGTACACCACCTCAACATGCTGTCCCTCCAGCAGGAACTCGGGTGTTTCTATCATCGAAGGTTCAAGTGTAAGCTGCTCGAAATTTTCGCGGTGCATAAAGTGAAAGCCCAGGTCATCACTGTAGAGGAACTGGTATGGCCTTCTCTCCACCCTTGTAACGTTTACCTTCACCCCTGCAGTAAAGGTATTGTCAAGCACCTTGCCCGTTGTAAGGCTTTTGAGCTTTGTCCTCACAAAAGCCGGCCCCTTGCCGGGTTTGACATGCTGAAACTGAACTATGGTATAAATGTCATTGTTGTACTCTATGCACAAACCGTTTTTAAAATCACTGGTATCAGCCATCAGAAAAAAAATGAATTAATAATTTTTAAAACAAAAACGGCCGTTTCCGGGGTCACCCGTATTCAGCACCGCCGGGAGGCAAAAATAATTAAAAACGTTCATTATCTGACACCTTTGACATTTAAATGTTAACAACCCGTGTCACGGCAGCGGAAAAAGTTCATGCCGAAGTCCCTCCGCCTCTATGAGGTCCATTCTCACCGCTCCCACCAGCATATTGAGCCTCACCCTCAGCGGAACGAAATTGCTGTCGTTCGAGAACCACACGGTAATATCCTCCTCCCCCCTGAAGACCCTGCCCGGTTCAGATACGGGATATACCTTGATAGCATGAAATGTTCCCATCCGCGTCCTCACTTTCTCCGGTCCGTCATACCTTATGTAAACCGGGTAGATCCTGTCGCTGAACCAGGTAGTCATCTCAATCACGTCGCCCGGCCTGAAAGTGCCGGTATGGAGCGTATCCCTGAGCCTGTATATTGCCGACACCATATCCATGATCCCTTCAGGCACCTCGTTCCTGCCCGACATGAGCGTATGCACTGTGTTGCTGTCGCGATCGTACCAAATCTCATTATAAAACCTGTAGTTGCCTTCGCTTATGTTCCTTATCGACTTCACCGGCAGTCCCGTTGCCGGATCCATATATGTTTCATATACATCGTATATCCTGAATACCCTGTCGGCCAGCCCTGTGGTATATCCGAGAGCCACCCCGTGAAGCACCTCCAAGCCTTCCAGGTTAACCGGCTTCAGCGTCATGGTAACTTCACCTCCGTTGATGGGCCCGTAATAGATCTGGTATCTCAGGCTTTCACCGGACTTGTACACGGGGTTCCTTCCGTTGGCCAGTACACGACTCTCATTACTGAGGAAGATTGCCAGCATTAACAATATTGATATCCTGATATTCATTTTGCCGGTATGTTACCTATTGATCAATATAAACAAAAATTGTACCCGAATTATTATGGAGGGCGTGTTCATCTGCCGTACGCCAGGTTTCCCGGCAGAGTCTATAGGAGCCTGTTTCTCGGGGTGGTTGCCAGGAAATCCTTCAGGTAAAACGGCTCGAAGTATGCCGTATCTTCAATTCTTCCCGCTCTCAGTGCCTCATCCGACAGAGCCGCCATGTAACCTGCCGAGGGGTAGATATCTTCCAGAAAGAAAACGTTCTTCCCCTTTGCGGCATCCCTGCACTTTTCCGCTCCGTTACCGAAGAACAATACTTTTTTGCCTTCAGGAAGCTTCTCAAACCATCCGTTATCTATTATATGAGCGCCCGTTTCCGAAATACGGCCGCCCCCTGCATCATAAAGCGCTGTATAGACCTCCATCCGGCGCGCATCAATCATAGGGCAGAGGATTGACCGGCCATCCACTTTGCCGGCCTTGTCGATTGCCATCAATGCCATCAGCCACAGGGTATCCACAGCCAGCAGGGGCACCTCCGCCCCGTAGCATATACCTTTTGCAGCCGAAACACCTATCCGGAGCCCCGTATATGAACCGGGTCCGCGACTCACCGCAACGGCTGCCAGGTGGTTGTAACCGGTATCCGTCTCCTTCATCACCTCGTCAATAAATACGGTAAGCAGTGAGGCATGCGACTTGTCCACCCGGCTCTCCCTGGCCGCTATCACCTTTTTACCCTCTGATATGCTTACCGAGCATACCGTGGTTGACGTTTCAATGTTGAGAATTCGCTTTTTACCTTTTTTCATTAAAATGCGGAATATTATGGCATCACCTCAGCCCCTCAGATTCAAAAAACCGCCGGCTTTAAGAACGGCCGCACGGTTTTGATTAGTATATGAAGCCCTTTTCCTGTCAGTTGAACAGTTCCTGCCTGTCCACTACCTTAATCCTCGATCCGTCCCTCAGTGTACGGGTTATCGCGCTGTAAGGAGCTGTCACAACCTCGTCACCCTCCTCCAGTCCCCCGGTTATCTCTATATAGGTATTGTCCTGTATGCCTGTCTCAACCCTTCTCATTGCAAGGGTGTTTTCCTGGCCTATTACGAACACCACCTCCCTCTGTCTGTTTCGTTCAGCTTCAGATTGTGTATCCTGATCCTGCGAACCGCCGGCACCGGCCTGTGCCACGTGGAGTGTGTCAGCCCTCGTGGTCACTGCCTGGATTGGCACGGTAAGGATATCCCGCCTGGTAGTTGTCTGTATGTCAACTGTGGCAGACATGCCGGGAAGGAAAGGGAAACGTCCCGCAGGAAGATCTGCAAGCAGGTGGCTGTATGAATCCTCAAGTATCAGTATCTTTACATCGAAGTTTGTTATCTGGTCAGCACCCACAGCCGTTACGTTGGCTGAGTTGGCTATCTCGGTGACCACGCCCCTGAACTCCTGCCCCATATATGCATCAACCTCGATAACAGCAGTATCGTTGAGCTTGACCCTCACGATGTCGTTTTCATTTACCTCTACAAGCACCTCCATGCGTGTCAGGTCGGCTATTCTCATCAACTCGGTTCCCGTCATCTGCGCGGTTCCCACCACTCTTTCCCCTTGTTCGACGTTAAGCCTTGATATCGTGCCGCTTGTGGGAGCGTATATGGTAGTGCGCCTCAGGTTCTCCTCTGCTTCGTTGAGCGATGCTATGGCGGACTTAACCGAGAATTCGGCCGACTGAACCGACTGGGATGCAGCTTCAACCTCTGCCCGGGCAACCCGGTACCTCGACCGTGATCCATCATATTCGGCCTCTGATATGGTGTTCTGCTCGTAGAGCCTGCTGTTCCTCTGGTAGTTCCTTTCGGCCTCTTCAAACTGTGCCTCCGCCTGCGCAAGTCGTGCCCTTGCGTTGGCAAGCTGCGCCCTTGCCGAGTTGACCGATGCTTCGGCCCTGTCTCTCATTGAGATATATGTTTCGGGGTTAATTCTCAGCAACAGTTTGCCCCTCTCCACCTGCTCACCTTCCTTCACGTAAAGCTCAACGATCTCTCCCGACACATCCGGGCTTATCTTAACTTCCGTCTGCGGCCTAATCTTGCCGTTGGCGGTAATCGTTTCTGTTATAGTGCGAAGCCCGGCTTTTTCAGTGGCAACGCTTATCTCCGGATCCTGGCCGAACCAACCGGCACTTCTCCCCACCACGGCAAGAATTATCATTGCCACCGCAGCGATCACCAGGTATCTCATTGTTTTCTTGTTCATCTCTTTTTACTGTTTGGTACTTTAGATATATAACGGGTTTTTAACGGATGATTATATTAAAGAGCTATCGGATTGCCCATATAAAACTCCAGTACGTTCGTTTTGAACAGGTATTCATATTTGGCCCTCAGCAATTCCGACCTTGTCATCCCAAGCTGGTTCAGCGCCTGGTTGAACTCCACCGTGGTTACCATCCCCACCTCGAACCTCTGTTCCATATGCCGGAATGACTCCTCGATAGATGTGAGCGCCTTACCGGTAGCCAGGTAATTCTCGTGTGCAGCCACCACATCGGTATAGGCCAGCTGAATACGCTGGTACAGGTCGTTCTTTGTCCGTTGCATGCTGTATTCTGCGTTCAGCACCCCTATCGTTGCATTGCTTATGGCGGTATTCACCTGCCAGGAGTTGAATATCGGTATGGAAAGTCCCAGTGCGAAAGATGTTCTCTGGTTATTCCTGATCTGTTCTTCAAACGAAGGAGTTTCCCTGTCCGCGTAAGGGCCCGTGATTATCTGCTGGTATCCGCTGCCATAGTTCCCCGAAAGGAAAAGTCGCGGACTCCTGCGTCCACGTGCAATGCTAAGTCCCGCCTCCGAGCTTGCAAGCTGGTACTCGGCGCTCCTTATCTGCGGCTGCGTTTCCAGCGCAGCCTCGTAAACGGGGTCAACCTCGTATTGCGGAGGTACAACCGGCACCCCGTCAAAGTCGGGTACCTCTATAACAAAATCTTCAGGTGAAGGCAGCTCCAGCAATTGAGTAAGGGTCAGGTAAGACAGGGTAAGCTGGTTTTTGGCGTTCACCACCCTCAGGTTGTCCGATGCCTCCAGAGCCTCTATTTCAAGCAGGTTGCCCCTTGGGAGGCTGCCTGCCTCAACAAGCCTGCGGGTACGGTCCACCTGTTGCCGGGTTATCTCAAGCTGGTTTTGGGCTACGTCAAGAAGCTCCTTATTGAACAGAATCTGGAGGTATGCTGATGCAATATTAAGTGAAATGTCATTCTTCAGCGTCTCCAGGTCGGCCAGCGTCGCCATCAGGTTAAGGTCGTTCTGCCTTATTGAGTTTGTTATCTGGAAACCGTTGAACAGCGTAACCTGGCTGCTCGCGTTGTAACTGAACGACCTGGTGTTCTGGTCCTCGTAAATATTGGTGGCAAAATCCAGCGTCCGCCCGTAGTTGAAGCTCTGCTGCGTATTGGCGTTAAGGCTTGGCAGCCGGTTCATCCTGGCCTGCAGCAGGGAGTTTTCGCTTACCTGGGTGTTCAGCTCCTGCTGCTTAATCATGATGTTATTATCCAGCGCATATTTAATGCACCGTTCAAGCGACCAGATATCCTGGGCAACTGTTCCCGGCATGTTCATGAACATAAACACAATAAGCAGGAATAAAACCGGGGTTGATCTTATTTTATACATAGCAAGTTAAATTATACCCGGACGGGCAGGTTAATTCAGGGCAGATTGCTGCTTTCCGGCGGACTTTAAAAACCTTATTTTTTAAAATAGTACCAAAGATAGTCAATTAGTATAAAATGTATCTTTCAGGAAAATTATTTTTTGTTAAAAACCGCAAAATATTGTCTATTTGTTTTTCCATTTACTGAATTAACAGAATCTGCATCCATGGTGAAGAGGAGCGTCACATACCCGCGCATAGGCGAGGTTGTCTATGTAAAGAACCGCCGGGCCAGGAGGTTTACCCTTACTGTGAGGCCCTGGAGGGGGGTGCGCGTAACCCTGCCCAGGCACTCGGCCTACCGTGATGCAGAGGCTTTCGTAAAAGAAAACCTCGGGTGGATAGAAGAAAAGATTGTAAAGGCCCGGCTTTACGAAAATAACAATTGCGATCCCCGCAACAGGTCTGCTACCCCTGAAGCTGAGGAGGAGCTCCGCCGCCGTGCCCTTGCTTACCTGCCCGGCCGAACTGCTCAGCTTGCTGATGAGCACGGGTTAAGCTACCGGCGTGTTACCGTGCGTCGCAGCCGCACCCGCTGGGGAAGCTGCTCGGCCGTTAACAACATCAACCTGAGCCTGTTTTTGATGAACCTGCCAACGCAATTGATCGACTATGTCATCCTGCACGAGCTGGCCCATACCGTACACAAAAACCATTCGCCCGAATTCAGGGCCCTGCTCGACCATCTCACCGGCGGCAGGTCGGCCCTCCTCAGGAAAGAGATCAGAAAATTCCGGATTACAGTTTAGGGGTTTGGCTCTTCGCACCATTGCTTCCGGCCGTCAGCAGAAACTCCCTGTGCTTGCAGGCAATTCCCTCCAAGGCAAGAGTATCTTTTTTCGCCCCCTTCCCGGACGGAGGAACTCGCAATATTGCCGACTGGTGGCAGAATTCAGCAACCCCGGCACTCCCGCTTTGTTTTTTGAAATATCATTGTTTTCTTTGCCATTGTGTTACCACCCCACACAGCGCAACCGGCAGGAACAAGCCGCATCGGTAATCGTTGGCTGCAAGTGGGCGTAAACAGCAAACAACCTGAAAAACATCCGAAATTATGAAGTTCGAGAAGCAATACGTTCAACCCATTGGCGTGGCAATACTGAGGCTTTTGTCCTATGCCGCCATTCTTTACGGTATCAGTGAGCTGATCTACCTTGACTCTTTAACCGAAACACGCACAGGGAAGTTCGGTGAGCACTCCTTTACCGAGTGGACCCAGGAGATCTTTATCCTTCTCTGCTCAATCATCTATTTCACACTAAGCAGGTATGACCGCACCATAACAGGCTTTACCGGCATGCTTTCGGGTATGGCACTCATGGCTTTCATAAGGGAATTTAACAATTACTTCCACACCTGGTTCAAAGGAGCATGGCAGATGTTCGTACTCATTGCGCTGATAATTACCATAATATACGTATACCACAACCGGCAGAGCCTGGTAAAACCCTTTTACGAGTACCTCAAGCTGCCTGCCTTCGGCGTTACCATGTCGGGTTTCGTTTCGCTCATGGTCTTTTCAAGGCTTTTCGGGCGGGGCAGGATGTGGCGCAACATACTCGAGGTTGATGACCTTGGCGAGGGCCCTTACCGCTGGGTTAAGAACGCCGCCGAAGAGGGCACCGAGCTGCTAGGTTACGCCCTGATCCTTATCGGCACCCTTGAATACGCCTGGTTCATCTGGGACAAAAAGCGGCGCGAAAGAACAGGCCGTTAATGTTTGAAAAAATATTTCATGTATCTATGGAAGAGATGGAAGATCTTGGTATTGCTCTTTCCATAAGCGAAGGTGTGCAATCCGGTTATTTAGACGAACAAGAAAGTACAGATTTTATTGACAGCCTTAACGAGGAATAATCACTTGAAGTACTGGCGGTAGAAGACGAGGGTTATCAGTACGCCGGTGGTTATTGCCGTATCGGCAAGGTTGAATACCGGCCTGAAGAAGATGAAGAGATCGCCTCCCAAAAAAGGAATCCATGAGGGGTATCGCCCCTGTATTACCGGGAAGTAGAGCATATCGACCACCCTGCCGTGCAGGAAACTCGCATAGCCCCCTCCTTCAGGGAACCACTGAGCGGGCGTCATGAAACTCTCTGAAAATATCATCCCGTAAAATGCACTGTCAATTATGTTGCCTATGGCTCCGGCAAGGATAAGTCCGATACTCAGTACCAGTCCCTGCGGCGCCTCCTTGATTATCAGGTGCCTCATGTACCAGATGATACCGATCACGGCCAGAATGCGGAACAGGCTGAGCGCCAGCTTGCCGTACTCGCCGCCAATCTCATAGCCGAAGGCCATGCCGTTGTTCTCGGTAAAATGGATAAGTACCCTGTTGCCAATTATCGGGATCTCCTGGCCAAGGAACATATTGGACTTAACCCACAGCTTCGAGGCCTGATCGGCCAGCAGAATCAGGAATACCAGTAAAAAAGATTTCCGGGTGATATCTAACTTCATTCTATATTTTTACCTTATTTTTCCTGCAAAATCCGCGCCGAACTTTACAGGACGGCTCAAAAAGAAAAATGACCGGGAGCGGTATGCCCGCCCCCAATCATTTGCACCGCCGGTATTGTTATGGTCAACGTTGCCTCTGTTTGGCTTCCATACTAAGGGTTGCGTGGGGCACTGCCCTCAGCCGGTCCTTGGAAATGAGCTTGCCGGTTTCCCGGCAGATGCCGTATGTTTTATGCTCTATACGTATTAAAGCAGCCTGCAGGTGCTGGATAAATTTCTGTTGCCTCTGGGCAAGATTTCCAGCTTCCTCTTTGGAGAGGGTTGAGGCACCTTCTTCAAGCACCTTGAAAGTGGGCGAAGTATCCTGTATGTCGTTGCTGTCGCCCTGCGTTATGGTGCTCTTGAGGATATCGTAATCCTTCTTTGCCTTATCCAGCTTTTCAAGAATAATCTGCTTGAACTCAGCCAGCTCCTCGTCCGTAAATCTTGTCTTCTCCTTCTCAGTCATAGCTCAAAATTTTTATAAAAATAGCATTTTTTTCAATACCAAAACCATTTTACTGCCCCTTCACCCGCTCTATCCTGATGAGTGTTTCCACCCCCTCATCTATCTCCACCTGCCGGGCGTTGTTGCCGCTCATCTCCTCGACGAGGTCGATACCCGCCGCGAGGGTCTGCGACCCGATGTACTCCCTGTGTTTCTCAACAGCATCGTTCAGCGCCTCGTGCTGCCTGATGCTGATCCTTATCTTGTCGGTTACGTCGAACCCGCTCTCCTTGCGCAGGTTCTGTATCCTGTTAATGAACTCCCTTGCAATACCCTCCTCCTTCAGCTCGGTGGTAATGTTTACGTCAAGAGCCACCGTAAGGTTACCTTCGTTCGCCACCAGCCATCCCGGGATATCCTCCGATATGATCTCCACATCGTCGATCTCCAGCACGACCGTCTGCCCCTCAACCGTCAGCTCCCTGCTTCCCGAAAACTCGAGCGAACTGATATCCTCCTGTGTAAACCCCGCTATTGCCTCGCTTATTGCCTTCATCAGCTTGCCGTATTTCGGCCCCAGCTTCCTGAAGTCGGGCTTTATCCGTTTGACGAGTATGCCCGAGGTATCGGATATGAACTCCAGCTCCCTTATATTCGTCTCCGTCAGTATCAGGTTCTTCACCCCCTCAATCTGCCTCATCATGGTATTACCCGTGGCAGGTATCATTACCCTGCTCAGCGGCTGCCTCACCTTGATGTTCACCTTGCGGCGAAGTCCGAGAATCATAGACGAGATCCTCTGCGCCAGTTCCATCCTCTCCTCCAGGTCCGCGTCCACGCAGCCGGCATCATACGTCGGGAACTCCACCAGGTGCACCGACTCCACATTGTACCTCCCCGTCACCGCGTTAATGTCGCAGAACAGCTTGTCGGTATAGAACGGAGCAATGGGTGAAGCCAGCACAGCCACCTTCTCCAGGCACTCGCAGAGCGTCTGGTAGGCCGCCAGCTTGTCGGCCGAAACCTCCCCGCCCCAGAACCTTTTCCTGTTCAGCCTCACGTACCAGTTGCTCAGGTGTTCGGTCACGAACTCAGATATCGCCCTTCCCGCCCTGGTGGGCTCGTAGCTCTCGTAGGCATCGCCCACATCCTTCACCAGCGAGTTCAGCAGCGATATTATCCACCGGTCAATCTCCGGCCTTTCGCCCAAAGGCACCTCCTCTTCGCTGCCCGTGAAACCATCAATATTGGCATACAACGCAAAAAAGGAGTAAGTATTATAAAGCGTACCGAAGAACTTCCTTTTAACCTCCTCAACGCCCGCTTCATCAAACCGAAGGTTATCCCACGGCTGCGAGTTGGTCATCATGTACCAGCGCAGCGGGTCCGATCCGTGCCTCTCAATGATGTCGAACGGGTCGGCCGCGTTGCCAAGCCTCTTCGACATCTTGTTCCCGTTCTTGTCCAAAACAAGTCCGTTCGAAATAATATTTTTGAAAGAAACCGAGTCCGATACCAGCACCGCAATAGCATGCAGCGTGAAGAACCACCCCCGTGTCTGGTCCACTCCCTCAGCAATGAAATCGGCCGGGAAATTAGCCGTAAACCACTCCCTGTTATTGAACGGGTAGTGCATCTGCGCATAGGGCATAGCCCCCGAGTCGAACCACACATCAATCAGGTCTGCCTCGCGCACCATCCTGCGGCCGTCGCGGCTCACCAGCACCACCTCGTCAACAAAAGGCCTGTGCAGGTCGAACAGGTTATAGTTCTCATCAGAAAAATCGCCATCGGTAAAGTCCGCCAGCGGGTTCTCCTTCATGAAGCCCGCCTCGACAGATTTATTTATCTCGTCGCGCAGCTCGGCCACCGAGCCTATGCATATACGCTCCTCGCCATCTTCGGTTCCCCATATCGGCAGCGGCGTGCCCCAGTAGCGAGAGCGCGACAGGTTCCAGTCCACTAGATTCTCCAGCCACTTCCCGAACCTGCCCGTACCCGTTGAGGGCGGCTTCCAGTTGATGGCATTGTTAAGCGCTATCAGCCGGTCCTTCATCGCCGTGGTGCGTATGAACCACGAGTCCAGCGGGTAGTAAAGCACCGGCTTGTCCGTTCTCCAGCAGTGAGGGTAGGAGTGGACGTATTTCTCTATTTTGAAAGCCCTGTTTTCGTTCTTCAGGTGCACCGCTATCTCTACGTCGGTCGTTTCCGCCCCCTCCGGAATACTCTCGTCATATTCGTTCTTCACGTACTTGCCCGCCAGCCATCCCGCCTCGTCAACAAATTTGCCCTTGCGGTCCACTAAAGTAAGCGCCCCTATGCCATACTGCTGAGCAATGCGGAAGTCGTCCGCACCGAACGAGGGTGCGATATGCACAATTCCCGTACCCTCCTCGGTACTTACGAAGTCCCCTACCAGCACCACAAACGCATCCCCTTCGGACGGCTGCTGCAGCGGCAGGAGCTGCTCGTACCTGATACCATGGAACTCCGATCCGTTATGCTCGGCAACGAACTGCCACGGCACCACCTTGTCGCCGGCCTTGTAACCCTCCAGCGCCAGGTTGCCCCCTTCAGCCGGAAACCACCTGTCCACCAGATCGGTGGCCAGTATTACCGTAACAGGCTTACCAGTGTACATGTTGAAGGTCCGTATCCGGCTGTACTTTATATCGCCGCCAACCGCAAGGGCGGTGTTAGAAGGAAGCGTCCACGGCGTGGTTGTCCACGCAAGGAAGAACACCTCTTCGTTGTCATCCCCGAAAAGGAAATCGGAATCATCATTACGAACCACCCTGAACTGCGCCACCACTGTCGTATCCTTGATGTCGCGGTAGCACCCCGGCTGGTTCAGCTCATGAGTGCTGAGGCCCGTGCCCGCCGCCGGCGAATAGGGCTGTATGCTGTAACCCTTGTAAAGCAGTCCACGTTTAAACAGCTCGCTCAGCAGGTACCAGAGAGTTTCGACGTAGCGGTTGTCGTAGGTGATGTACGGATTGTCCATATCGACCCAGTAGCCCATCATGCGCGTCAGCTCCTCCCACTTGTCGGTGTACTTCATCACCTCCTTCTTGCAGGCGTTGTTAAAATCGACTATCGAGACCGATTTGCCGATATCCTCCTTGGTGATGCCGAGGGTCTTCTCGACCGCCAGCTCCACCGGCAGTCCGTGCGTATCCCATCCCGCCTTGCGCTCCACCAGGTAGCCCCGCAGCGTCTTGTAGCGGCAGAAAATATCCTTGATAGTACGTGAAATAACATGGTGAATTCCCGGAATACCATTGGCCGAGGGCGGCCCCTCGTAAAAGACAAAAGGTTTCCCGTCCCTGCGCGAAGAGATGCTTTTGCGGAACGTATCCTCCTTCTCCCACACCCCGAGTATCTCGTTGTTTATGGCCGAGAGGTTAAAATCTTTGTATTCAGGAAATTTACTGCTCATAAGATATATACAAATTCCAGTTTAGTTAAAAATCCCACAAAGATAGGAAAAAACCCGATAAACTGTAGAAAATTAAATGGCTGGTGATTCCAGGCTGGTTTTACCGGCCGGCAAATACTCTGGCGCTGAAAGAAACGGGGTGAGATGGGTGAATATTATGGATTTCCTTACCGGGGAGGGTAACGCGTGGCAGGCTACCGGCCCTTCATCAGCGTGAAGGTGAACACCGTGCCCTCGCCCTCCTTGCTTCGCACGTTCAGGGTCTGGTTATGCGCCTCGATCACATGCTTCACAATTGCCAGTCCGAGTCCCGTCCCCCCCTGGTTGCGCGACCTGCTCTTGTCCACCCTGTAGAACCGT
>SLMM01000195.1 GCA_007133565.1 Bacteroidales bacterium | reverse complement strand
CCACCCGCCAACGGCATGATAAGCCTGCAGGGGATCCAGGGGCGGGTGACCGGCGCGTACATGCTTGATGCCCCCTCCACAGCGATCGGTAAAAGCAACCCCGGCAAAACAAATAATAAAACCGGTAACGGTAACCCCGACGGTACCATAACCATCTCACTGCCCGCCGGTGAAGACTTCAGCAATATTCGTGTTGCCGTACTGGAGTTTGAAGATGGTTTCACAGCCGTTCCTGAAAATACTGTCGGACTTTACCCTTTCGGGGAAACGAAAGTCCTCGGCCCCCGTAACAGTCACAAGCACTACAGCTTCTCGGGAGTGGACTACTACAGCAGCTTCCGCAGCATAGTTAGGGAGTCGTGGACTGTAGATGAAAATGTTGCAGGCACCTGGAGGCCTTTTATATGGTACACTGATGCTGAAAAGGGCAGGAAGATAGAGGTTGTATTCCCCGATGGCATAAGGCTTGTTGAACTCAGCGGCGGTGAAGAGGTCTGGCACCACCCGGAAGGGATATCCTCTGACGTCGGCTTTGGCGAACAGTACATCAACGGCCCCCATAACATGCGTATTGACAGGATAACCGGAATGGAAGGCAATGTTGACACCGGCCACCTCTGGCCCGGTATCAACGGAAGGGAATGGGAGTTGGCGGTTCCTGGCCAGGATGGCCTGACCCGGAAGCCTGCCGGCCGTAACCACTGCTGGTATCTCTGGCAGGAGATCACTGCCGGCGAAGAAACGGAAGTGCTGGTCAGTTTTCGGCGCACCGACGGGGTACAGGTGTTCCTTAACGGCAATGAGGTCTATCTTCACAATAACCCTTTCAAGAAAGACCTCGTCGAAGATATCGTGATGCTTCCACTGCGGGAAGGCGGAAACGAACTGCTGGTCAAATTCTATAACAGATTTGGAAGGACCGTTGAATTTTCTGCCGGATACGGCCTGCCGCAGGTTAGTTACCGCAAGGAGCTTGATGACATGGCCCTGGACGGAGAATACGGGCAGCAGATAAGCTGGCACCTGCACAACCCTTTATCGCTCCACTCCAACATGGCAATGCCCAATCTCAGACTTGAACTCCAACATATTGACCAATAACCTTAATCACCATATAATCCGGCCTGTAACCCGGATAGCCCGATGTAATTTGACCCGTAAACTGTGTACCGGAATTCAATTTTACAAAAAACTGCAAATCAAAATATTATGTCAGACTTAAAAAGATCCTCAATTATCCTGTTCAGTTTAGTTTTCACTGCGGTTCTCATTGCAACACCATCATGTACCACAGAGGAAAGTAACCAGACCCCCTGGCCTGATATTACCGGTCATGCGAAACCGTGGACACGCATGTGGTGGATGGGCAACGCCGTAAACAGGGATGACCTGGCCCTGACCCTCCGCGAATATTCCGAAGCAGGCATCGGAGGCGTTGAGATTACGCCGATTTACGGAGTTAAGGGGATGGAACACAGGTATATTGATTTCTTGTCGCCTGAATGGATGGAGATGCTCCAATTCACCATCAAAGAGGCTGACAAACACGGGATGGGAGTGGATATTAACCTGGGGACAGGATGGCCATACGGGGGACCGCAGATAACACCCGGATACGGTGCAAAACGGCTAGCCATAAAAAGATATCCTGAAGAAGGTGGACGATATGCGGCTGATGGCGAAATACGTATAAATCCCTCCCTGCGCACGGAAGATACACTTGTGGCCGTCTATGCCATATCGGAAGATGGAGTAAGGAAAGACCTTTCAGGCATGGTTCGGGAAGACGGGACCGTGGGCTGGGTGCCTGGATACGGTAACTGGGAAGTGTACACGGCAGTGTCGGAAAACACCCGCCAGCTTGTAAAACGGGCTGCTCCCGGCGGCGAGGGGCTTACAGTCGATCCCTTCTCACATGAAGCACTGGGGATATACCTGGATAGGTTTGAAGAGGCATTCGGAGGGGAATCGCTGCAGATAAGGTCAATGTTCAACGACAGCTACGAGGTTTATGCTGCCAGTTTCACGCCATCATTTTTTGAGCAGTTCGAAAAAAGGCGCGGCTATGATGTGAGGCAGTATCTCAGGGAGCTGCACTCAGCTTCAGAAACCGATTCGGCTATCCGCATACAGGCAGACTACAGGGAAACACTATCGGACCTGCTGCTGGAAGAGTTTACCGTTCCCTGGGATGAATGGATAAACGAAAAGGGCAGTGTATCAAGGCTTCAGGCACACGGATCGCCTGGCAACCTGTTAGACCTGTACGCCGCATCGGGTATTCCGGAGGGCGAGACTTTCGGCTCAAATATATTTCCCGTCCGCGGTTTCCGCAAGTATACCGACGACACCAGGAATCCTCCGCCCGACCCGCTTATGATGAAGTTTGCATCATCGGCCGGCAATACCCAGGGTAAAAAGCTTGTATCGTCTGAAACATTCACCTGGGCAGGAGAACACTTCATGGTTTCTCTGGCCGAGCTTAAACCGGAGATGGAAGAGATACTGCTGGCAGGTGTTAATCACATCTTCTTCCATGGTTCATCATTTATTCCTGAAGACGCCCCCTGGCCCGGGTGGCTTTTTTATGCATCAGTTCAGTTCAACCCACGAAACAGTTTATGGCCTCACCTTGAAGGAATGAACCAATACATTGCCAGGTGCCAGAGCATACTGCAATCGTCGGTACCCGACAATGAGCTGCTTGTTTACTGGCCGGTTCATGACATATGGCACCGGACCGGCAACCTGGACATGCTGCTGACGGTGCATAATTTAACGGACTGGCTTCAGATGTCCGAATTTTACAAAACAGTGAAATCGCTAACTGGCATGGGCTATTCGGTCGATTATATATCAGGCAGGCAACTCGAACAATCGGCCGCCGGTAAAGAGGGTATAGCAACCTCACCTGAAGCATTGCCCTACCGCGCGCTGATAGTTCCCTACACAAGATATATGCCGGTTGGCGACCTCAAAAACATTGTCCGCCTCGCAGAGGAAGGCGCCAATGTAATATTTGTTGATATGCCTTCAGATGTCCCCGGGTTTCATGATATCGAAAAAAGAAGGGAGGAAATGACCATTATCCAGGCCAGTATGGTTTTTACAGATGTCGCGGGCGGTTTTGCGGAATATAATACCGGCAAAGGGTCTGTCCTTCTCACTGCCGGTCCCGGAGGTATTTCAACCAACAATGCCAGCCTGAAACAAGCTCTTGAATATAAAGGAATTTACAGGGAGACGCTGGGAGATGGGGGACTGAAGTTCGCGAGACTCGACCACGGCAACGGGAAGTATTACTATATAGTCAATCATACCCCGCGCGATATCGATACTACAATTACCATAAATTCGGCCGGAAGAGCTGTCCT
>SLMM01000104.1 GCA_007133565.1 Bacteroidales bacterium | reverse complement strand
CAATGGGACTGCTGCTTCTGAGGCTGGTTGACCCTAATTACAGGACAGATACAGCACAGGCCTTCGGATTTAAACAGATGCTCTATGAGCCCTTCCTGGGAGGGGGACTTATAACAGCTACTGCACCTTTCATAGTCATAAACCTGGGAGTCTGGTGGTCTATAGGAACAGCAGCGGCAATCATGGTTGCATTTATGCTGATCTCCTGGCTTAACGGCTGGGCGACACTTAAGCCGCAAAAGAAAAAACAGGTTTAGCAGGTCAAATAAAATTTTTTAATCCGGCCTCCGTTGATAACATTGATATTGCAAACACCAAATTACGTCCTTAGATGCAATTTAAATTACAATGAAGAAATTTATTGCCAGCTTATTATTTTTACTGCCATGGATGACCTCCTGGGGACAGGAGGTAAATGTGGTAGTGGACAGGATGCAATTTGAGAACAGGATGGGAAGAGAACCAGCAACCGCCGCAGACAAGTATTCAGGCATCGAAGGCACTCCGTTTCTCAGCAAAGAGTTTGTAAAAGGATCTCTCATTACCAACGACAGCATAATGTATAAGGATATACCATTGCGCTACAACATTTTCAGTGATGAAATGGAATTTTTGCTCATCGACGATCCTGTGCCGAGGGAAATAAGCAATCCACGCAACTTCAGATATTTCAATGTAGGCAACCGCACATTCATATACACAGCCTACAGGTCAAACAGAAGTCCCCGACAGGGTTATATGGAGATCATAACAGACGGCAAATGCCAACTGCTGCTAAAAAGGCGCACTGATTATGCCGACCCCGAAGGAGCCCGTGGGTTTACGCCTGCAAAACCAGCCCGGTTCGTAGAGAAAATGGATACCTATTACCTTCGGTTCGACAAAAAGGTTCCCGAAGAGGTACGCTTCAGACGTCGGGGAATTCTTCCGCTTTTTGGCGATATGCAGGATGAAATAGCAGATTTCGTAAATGAAACCGGACTCTCTTACAGGAGCAGGGAAGATCTTATCGATATTGTCAGATACTACAATCAACTTGCCGGTCAGGAGGAAACTGGAAATCTTCAATAAAAAGCTTAACTTTGAATTACGTAATCCTGTTACGATAGTTAACCAGTAAACAGAACAATCTGAATAAATGGATCAATTACCCTGACCGCAGTGGTGAAATAAGCCGAAACAGATTTTAAAGTTCCCGCTGCCGCAAAACCTTTTCCTTTACCAGTGGAAGAAAAAACCAAACTGACAGGAAGCCTTGCATACCCTTTATTGTTCCTGATCCTTATCTGGGCAATAAAACTTGTCGAAGAAGGCTTTGGTCTCAGGATGGGTTTTCTCGGGATCTACCCTCTCCACATCAGAGGACTTCCTGGAATACTCTTTGCACCGCTGATCCATGGCGACTACTCCCACCTTTTTGCCAACACGGGGCCGCTTCTGATACTTGGCACCGCACTGTTCTATTTCTACCGTATCATAGCATTCAGGCTGGTGGCACTTGCCTGGCTGATGACGGGGCTGTGGGTGTGGTTCGGGGGAAGAGAAGCCTGGCACATAGGATCAAGCGGACTGATATACGCTATGGCATCATTCCTCTTTTTCAGCGGTTTCATCAGAAAAAGCGTTGAACTTATGGCACTTTCCCTGATCGTAGTATTTTTGTACGGGGGTATGGTATGGGGGATATTCCCGCTAAGAGAGGGTGTTTCATGGGAATCGCACCTCATGGGTGGTATCGCCGGATTTGTGCTGGCCATCTATTACAAGCATGAAGGTCCGCAAAGGAAAAAATACTCATGGGAGCTAGAGGAGGAAGAGGAGATGACAGCAGGCGGGA
Source organism: Bacteroidales bacterium (assembly GCA_007133565.1). Classification (GTDB taxonomy): domain Bacteria; phylum Bacteroidota; class Bacteroidia; order Bacteroidales; family PUMT01; genus PXAP01. Next base: position 1,550 of record SLMM01000104.1, on the reverse strand, counting down.
ACCAGCCAGACGATACCGTCACACAGGAAGGAATTGACAGAGACCAATGAATGCATCATACTATTATAAGATCCTTGGGCTTCCGGATAACGCCGGCACCAGAGAAATAAAAAACGCCTTCCGCCGAAAGGCAAAAGCTTACCATCCCGATATTAACAAGGAGGAAGGGGCACATGAGAAGTTCGTAGATATCAACGAGGCCTATACCTATCTTATGAACGTCCATACCGAGAGCTCCTTCGTAGCTGCTGCAGGTACGGCAGGTATGGCACAGGAGGATTATTACCGCCGTTGGATGGAGCAGGAAAGGGAAAGGGCACGGAGAAGGGCTGCAAAAAGGGCCAGGATGAGGTTCGAAGAGTTTAAAAGGTCCTCAATATACCGGACCACCTCTATGTTATCTCATATACTTGACTACTTTCTGCTCGGCCTTGGGTTTTTCATCATAATAGCCGCCGGGATAGGGCTTTACTCACAAGGGCTTTATATAGAGGACAATGGCGAAGAGGTGCTCAATATAACAGGGATAGTGGCAGATATAATCATTACCTTTGCCGGCATACTTTTTATTGCGATATCCTGGAGCAACATAAAAGCATACCGCAAAAAGTTCAGAAAAACATTCAGGGGAAAAAAGAAACCATGACAGGACAAATACCACCTTTATCCGTGAAAAGGCCCGTACTTTTAGTGGACAGGGAAAAGTGCAGGCAAAACATAAAGTTTATGGCAGAAAAGGCTGCCAGGCACAACCTTGTCCTCCGCCCGCATTTCAAAACCCATCAGTCCCTTTTGATAGGCGAATGGTTCAGGGAAGCAGGCACCGGCAAAATAACCGTATCTTCAATGATCATGGCGCAATACTTCGGCATGAACGGGTGGAGCGATATATGCGTTGCCTTCCCTTTCAATATTCACGAAATTGACGAGGCGGCTGCACTGGCAGGCAGGATCAAGCTGCACCTCACTGTATGCTCGTCAGAAACCCTTGAATTTATCGAACGTTCGCCGGTATCAGAAACAGGGATATATATAAAGATCGATACGGGGTATCACCGCACAGGTGTTGCATGGGATGATCATAATACCATCGAGGAGTTGCTCGGTATTATAAACCGCAGTAATAAGCTCAATTTTTCGGGATTCATGGTTCATAACGGCCACACATACCAGGCGCGGGGTAGCGGACAGGTTGATAAGATCCATAATGAAAGCTCAGAGAGGCTTTCAATACTTAAGGAGAGATATTACCGGCGTTACGGGCCGTTCCTGATATCTTCCGGCGATACTCCCTCCTGCTCTCTCTCAGAAAATTTTGACGGAATTGATGAGATCAGGCCCGGTAATTATGTTTTTTACGACATCTCACAGTGCATGATTGGTTCCTGCAGCACCGGAAATATAGCGGTGGCACTTGCCGTACCGGTTGTTGCAAAACACCCCGATAGACAGGAAATAGTGGTTTACGGCGGAGCCGTCCACCTCTCAAAGGAGCATCTCAAACTTGATGACGGCACACAGGTGTGGGGACAGGTGGCTGAAACCGACCT
>SLMM01000111.1 GCA_007133565.1 Bacteroidales bacterium | reverse complement strand
GGCGGTCATGAACGAGTTTCTTAATAAAGTGAAACAGGGTTTGAAGAAGCCCATCAAATGCCCGTTCCACTGTATCAAAACATGCGATGTGTCAAGCAGCCCCTACTGCATAATAACGGCCCTTTACAACGCCTACAGGGGCAATCTGAAGAGCGGCTATGCCTTTGCAGGCAGCAATGCCTACCTGGCCGACAGGATTACAACTGTAAAAGAGGTATTTAATGATCTGATAACCGGCTTCAATGATGCACTCAGCCGCTTCCAGTCCCCTCCGGAACCAGGAACCGAAGGAACCGCTGGAGAAACAAGTGGAAAAGAAACGGACTGACCTCCTCCGCCTGTCGGATAACCTTCCAGGGTATGGAAGAACCTTCAGGTACTGTCAAAAAATCTTAAAAATTTAAACAAACTACACTGGCCGGTGTTGTTAGTCTGGCAGATACGGATCGTATGAAACTGTCAGATCTATCCGGATTAAACTGCCTGAATACGCATGGTTTTGTGCCTTGCAGGATTTTAATAGTTTAACTAACACTTAAGGATATGTACACCAGGACAATGATTTTATTATTAATGGCAGCGGTTTATTCCTGCCAGGGGCCCTCAGGAGAGAGGGCGGTTACCGGAGAAGCAGGCACGGCTGCTTTGGCCGAAGGCGATTATGAAGTATATTATGCCAATACAGAAACGAGCAATGTCGAATGGATCGGCGCCAGGCCGGCCTCACAGCACGACGGTATTGTAAAGTTAAAGGAAGGACACCTTAAAGTAATAGACGGAGAGGTATTTGGGGGAGAATTTGTGATTGACATGGAAAATATTGTCGTTCTTGACATTAACGATCCGGGGAGGAATGCCAGGCTAAAGGCTCACCTGGAATCAGACGATTTCTTTGATGTACCCAACCACCCTGAAGCCCTGTTCGAGATCACCTCTGTTCGCAGGCTTGATAATGTAGCGGGGGACTATTCTCATACTGTTACAGGTAATCTGACAATGCGCGGAACTACGAGATCTGTAACCTTTAACGCACTTATAGATGCTGACCACGAGCAGGTTACCGCCAGATCAATTCAGTTCCTGATTGACCGTACAGAATGGGGCGTGAATTACCAGTCGCCGACAGTTTTTGCTGAACTGGTAGACAGGTTCATCCTTGATGACATCGCCCTGGTTGTAAACCTGGAGGCCAGGAGAAACTAATTCGTCCACACCTGTTTACAACATGCGTCCAGTAATGCGCTCAGCAGATTGCAATGGGCGTTCAGTCCGGGGCCACTAATTCATCCTGACCCGCTTTCTGCCACGTGGACCTTTGTTGCGGTCGCGATAATCGTTACCGGCAAATTCATAATTCTCCTCGGCCTCGATCCTGACACCCTTGTATACCGTCCGGTTAAGGTCCGCTATTATCCGTTGTGCCATCCTGCTATCCACCTCAACCGATGAGGTACGCTTGTATATATCAATATTACCGATCTCAACGCCTGATGCCCCCGGAGCTGAGGAAAACAGGTCGATGATCTCCCGCTTTGTAATTTTTTTCCCTTTGCCTACATTGAAAAGCACACGTGCCATTGCTCCTCCCCTGATTACTTTCTGCCTGCGCCCTGACAAAGCTTTATCATCGCTGCGTGCATTTTTGCTTTCCGTATTCAGGTCAAGTGCATTCTTGTAATATTCGAGAAACCGATTGAATTCGGTTGATACGAACCTTTTAATGATCTCTTCCTTCGACAGGTCGCCAAGCATGTCATATACCTCATCCATAAAAGGATCTATCTGTCCGTGCGACACCTCGGAGTTACGCATCCGTTCCACCATGCTGAAAAGCTGCCGTTCACAAATATCCCGGCCGGCAGGTACCGGTGCCCGGTCAATCTTTTTCCTGATCACATTTTCAATCTGTGATATCCGTCCCCTCTCATTCATGTTAATGATTGAAATGGCTGTCCCCTCCTTGCCTGCCCTGCCTGTCCGGCCCGACCGGTGAGTGTAGGCTTCGTTATCGTCAGGTAGATTATAATTGATTATATGCGTAAGGTCATTTACATCAAGTCCCCGCGCCGCCACGTCGGTCGCGACAAGTACATTCAGGTTCCGTTCGCGGAATTTATGCATCACATAGTCGCGCTGTGCCTGGGTAAGGTCACCATGCAGCGCCTCTGCATTGTAACCGTCTCTCATAAGCCAGCCGGCAACATCCTTTGTTTCCTTGCGCGTACGGCAGAAAACTATCCCATATATCCCGGGATTAAAATCCACCACCCTTTTGAGTGCATTGTACCGGTCCTTTGCATGTACCATGTGGTAAATATGCGTTACATTTTCAGCACCTGCATTCTTTTTGCCCATGGTGATCTCAATGGGGTCATCCATATACCTTCTGGCAATTGCAGCAATACCCGGCGCCATTGTGGCCGAAAAGAGCAGCGTATTCTTGTTAGCAGGGGTCTGTGCCAGGATGGCATCCAGGTCATCTCGGAAACCCATCTTCAGCATCTCGTCAGCTTCATCCAGCACCAGTGTTGATACCAGCGACAAATCTATCCGGTTGCGCCTCACAAGGTCATGAATTCTCCCGGGCGTGGCAACAACCACCTGTGCACCCTGCCTCAATTCCTTTATCTGCTGCACAATAGACGCACCGCCATATACGGCAACAGTTTTCAAGCCACGTACAAAACGGCCGTAATTTTCAATATCGCGGGTTATCTGCATGCAAAGCTCCCTGGTTGGACTCAGAACCAGCAGTTGCGGGTAACCGGCATCAATATCGATATTTTCCAGTGCAGGGAGTCCGAATGCCGCGGTCTTTCCCGTACCTGTCTGCGCCAGGCCAATAATATCTCTTTTCTCTTTCAGTAAAACAGGAATTACCTGTTCCTGTATCGGGGTGGCATCCATGAATCCAAGGGCATCAATACCCAGGAGAATTTCCGGCGAAAGCCCCATCTCTTTAAATAACATATCAGATTTTTTATTCAGGCTTTCCCGAATCTTCCATATTTTAAAAACATGCAAAAGTAACTATAATTTCCGATAATAACACCACTAACAGCAAACAATCTGATAAACAGTTTTATCCGGGGAGAAAATTCCCCGGCTTTTTTGTACATTTGCTTAGACTGTCAATAGTTTAACCCTGAACCACGCATGACAACCAATAAAAACCAGGGAAACCAACCTGAAAAACCTGAATAACTATGAAAACCCTCTTTATCACACTTCTTGCAACTGCATTCCTGTTGATCAATTCATGCACTCCCAGGCCGGAGGCCGGAAAGGATCCGTTCATTCTCAGCCTGATGTCTGAAATGACCCTGGAAGAGAAGGTGGGCCAGATGATGCAGATAACCATTGATGTCGTTACCGAAGGAGACAATATCTTCTCCAGCCATG
>SLMM01000106.1 GCA_007133565.1 Bacteroidales bacterium | reverse complement strand
AATAACCGCCCGGGCGTTGATGATCAGCGGATCAACATGCAGCCCCTCCCGGTGAACCGGGCCCCAGTTTATGCCTATGCCGCTTACCCTGTTGTTCTTAAAAACAACATCTTCAATTGACATACAATTGAATATCCTGGCCCCGGCTGCGGTGGCATGGTAGATCAGCGCCGAAGAGGCATTAAGGGAATCGGCAGTGTAATAATCACCCTGGTAGAGGCAGTAGCCAATGCCGAACTCATCAAGAATATGCAATGCCTCCTTCTGTACGATAATCTCGTTAAACATCATGGCGCCTCCCCACATACCGCCCCCGGGGGCGAGCTTTCTTTCAAAAAGGGCGACTCTTTTTCCCTGCCGGGCAAGATGGCAGGCGGCAACAAGGCCTGAGGGACCTCCTCCGGCAATTGCAACATCGACCGAAAGGTTTTCTTTTAATTTTCTGAAAAAGGAATCAACAATTCCTGCAGACACAATTTCCTCCATAGTAAACATTTATTAAATTGTTAATATTTAATAATACCAGGAGGCCGTGATATGAAAATGAAAACCGGAAACCTTCCCTACGCAGGTATTACCCTGATCAGGTTGTAAGGGTGTGATCTCAGCCTGTGATTAAGGCACCCCTGGACTATTTTAATTAATTCAATGCAAAGATAACAAATTATCACTGGTTTTGCGGAAATCCCGGCAGCAATAAATATCCCCTCCTATGGCAGGCCCGAAAACTGATTCTGGTAAATCAATCTTACCATACCCATGTGGTAAGAGGCATATGACCGTATAACGCCAGGAGCAAAACTATATAGGTCCAGGAGGCATAACCGATATAAAGCGGCACCCTTTGCCACAACCTGCTATGAGTTTTGCCCTTCCTGAGGCTGAGCATCCCCATTGCCAGGAAAACTGCAAACAATGACGAGAGGACAGCTACAGCTACCGAATGGACATTGGGAGTGGCAAGCAATGTGACCGAGGTCATCCCGCTGAAGACCATCACCATAATAACCAGGCACAAAACTCCAAGAGCCGGCCAGACCATTGGCCCGGCATTTATATTTCTTTTTTTGTAGCGTACAACCAGGTAGTTTATAAGATATAAAATGGAAGTAATAATAAGAATGTTGAGAGAGATGAGCAGAGCCCATGTTTTCCACAAAGCCCTGAAGGCACCGGTTTGTTCATAATACCCTCCGGCCTGGCCGAAGCTTGAAGAGATAACCGGCTTTCCTTCATGCAATCCTATCCAGTGGGTTGGTAACGGACTGTCTTCAGTGCGGTAATACCCGCCCCCGAGTGAAACAAGATTGGCCGCCGGGCCGGCAAAACCGCCCATCCTGAGGGTGTCGTCAACAACTTCAAGTTTTACCGGGTCAAACAGGTCGTGCAGTATCCTGGCCAGTGCCAGCCGGTAAGATCTGATTCTGTACCAACCTTCTATATCAGCCGGGTGGTCAGGTATATTTTCTGAAACCAAGATCTTCTCATCAAGCAGCAGCTCCTGCAGGTAATCGGTTATTGCCACGGCCCCCGGCGGATTCATTGAAGTAATGGTGAAATAGTATGCGGCCCCTGCGTCATGGAAGCATACAAAGGAGGAGAGGTATTCATCAATGCCGCCGTCATGACCGGCGCCGACATTGCCTCTGGCTACCATCGAATAAAGACCCAGCCCGTAACCCAGCATATCATTACCGGCCCCGGTTATAGATGAGGGCCTTTCCATAAGCCAGAACAAATCTTCCGGTAAATATTTTATATCGCCGCGACCGCTGCCTGGCTGGCGGCCGGAATACTCCACCATAAGGGTATTGCCTGTGGCCCCCTCCTGCATAGGGCTGACATGATCAGCGCCGGCATGGCCTGAAGCACCCCGAAGCAGCATAAAACGGATAAACCTGGCCATATCCTCCGGTGTGGTGTGCAGGTAACCGGCCGGGTGGTCCATTATGGGAAGAGGGGTCTGCGGGTCTCCTGCCCTGTTGTATGAAAGGGCTAGCCGGTCGCTGTTCCGCCCCAGGAAATCGCTGTTTTCCATGCCTAAAGGGCGTAGAAGTATCTGCTCCAGGTATTCATGGTAGGGCATGCCGCTGTACTTTTCAATGATATAGCCCAGCAGGGTGTACCCGGGATTTGCATATGCGCTCCGGGTGCCAGGCTGCCATCTTGATTCCCAGTAGGCGGGCTCCCTTATTACGGCCTCCTCAACTTCGGGCAGAGGAGTGCCGTCAGGTATTACAAAGTCCCTCAGATAAAGATCCCTGAAACCGGCCGTGTGCTCAAGAAGGTGCCTGAGCAGCACCGGGTGGCTCTCCTCCCAGCGGTTACTTACAGGGACTTCAGGTACTATGTCAGACAACCGGCCGTCCAGATCAAGCCTGCCATCATGCACGAGACTGAGTATCCCAAGCGCTATGAATGTCTTGGTAGCCGACCCGATGCGGTAGACGGTGCCGGGAGTCGCAGGTATTTCATTTTCAACGTCGGCAAAGCCAACCGCATCCGATACGATTATGCTGTCACGGTAAACCACCGCGAATGCAACGGAGGGAATCCCATGCTCCAGGGCAATGCTGTCAATTGCTGCCCTGATTTCTCCTGCATCATGAACACTGTCAGCCCGGCCAGTGCCGGCATCATAATTTACGCTGGCTGTACCACCTGCACCCGCAGAACGAAGCATGGTCACTTCCTGATTGGCGTCAGCTTCCGCCGAAAGGCAAACCAGTGAAAAAACCAAAAATGATCTAATAACTGTACTCATCGGATTATCTTTTAAAGAAGCTGTTTGTCAGGGCCGGGTTATAGGAAAAGTGCTATCTCTATACAAATGTACACGAAATTTTTTTATCTTAAATTACACACAGACAGATGAAAAGATCTCATCGTAAAGCAAAGCGGTTAGCCCTGTAAATCAGGATTTTGCACCTTATTGACTGCATTCTTGCTTTTTTACAGTATAAACATACGTAAAAATTGTTTTCAGCACCCAACCGTATTGAAGCATTAAGATATGTTAAAATTTACTTTTCTCTTCAGCCGATGGTAGTTTACCGTTTTCTTTACCTACCTTTACCTGAAGTTTTACAACATAAACGGGGAGCTGAAAAATGAGAGAACTTAAGATCGGAGGTTTGACAATACCCGTGCCGATTGTGCAGGGTGGAATGGGAGTGGGCATATCGATGTCGGGACTGGCGGCGGCGGTTGCGAACCAGGGCGGAGTGGGAGTAATTTCGGCTGCCGGACTGGGTATGGTGCACCGCAACCCGTTGCTTGACTACATCGAGGCCAATATTGAAGGTCTCAGAACTGAGATCAGGAAAGCGAAGGAGAAAACAAGGGGCGTTATCGGGGTGAACGTGATGGTGGCCATGACAAACTTTGCTGATCTTGTGCGTACATCCATATCTGAAAAGGCTGACATCATTT
>SLMM01000200.1 GCA_007133565.1 Bacteroidales bacterium | reverse complement strand
TTGACCTGAGCAGGTGGGAAAACCATATAAAGTCAACCTCATTCTTTGAATGGGGCAACACCGGTAACTTTGTTGCCGGAATCGATCACGGCGAGCAGGCAGGAACGGTTGTATTCGGCGACAAATACGTAAATCCCGGCAAAAAGGTGTGGTCATGGGGGAATAATCCTTCCGGCAGGATGTGGGACAAGCTCCTTACCGAGGATGACGGGCCCTATGTTGAACTGATGTTCGGCTCTTTTTCAGATAATCAGCCCGATTACAGCTGGATGCAGACACTTGAAACAAAAGAGGCAAGATACTGGTTTGCCCCGCTTTCCGGAATGAGCGGTATAAAAGAGGCAGGAACCAATGCGATGATAGATATTGAAGATACCGTGGATTCCCTTGTTTTTGTGATAAATCCCACACGCATATTTGAGGATGCGGGAATATATATCTTCAGAGACGAGGTTGTTTATTATGATGAGATGACCGATCTCGATCCCGCGGTTCCTTACAGGATTGTAATGGAAAAAGCTCCGGCTGATTCAAATGGTTTCGATTTAGCTGGCATTGAAATAGAGATAACCGGGCGCAACGGGTCTTTATTAGCGTGGTACCGGCATGAACTGCCCGGTGACGATCCCATGCCTGAACCTGTTGAAGCCCCTTTAAGCGCCGGAGATATGAATGACGCGGACAGCCTTTATTACAGCGGTCTCAGATTTGAACAGTTTCATGACCCATACTACATGCCGATGGATTTTTACCTGAAAGCACTTGAAAAAGATCCCTGGCATGTACCATCTCTTACCAGGGCGGGAATTATTTACCTGAAGGCAGGAGACTATGAAAATGCTGCCATTTTGCTTTCCGATGCAGTTGAGCGTATAACTTCGGGATATGTAGTTCCTGAAAACGGGGCCCCTCTCTATTACCTGGGCATGGCTTATGTTATGATGGGACTTGACGCTGATGCCTATGAACTGTTTCATCTGGCTGCCTGGGACTATAGCTGGCGGTCGCCGGCAAGATACCAGCTTGCCCTGATTGACAGCCGTAGGGGAAACTATTATTCTGCCCTGAGGCACCTGAGGGAAGCCTGGTCAGTAAATACCCGGAGCCCGGCTGTTCTGGGACTGGAAATTACGCTCCGCAGGCTGACCGGCAATATTGATGCAGCGTGGGCTGTAGCGGAATTACTGGAGGAGGTTGATCCTCTCAACCCAAGGATACTTTATGAAAAATATCTTCTGATGAGATCGGGTCAGGTAAGAAATGATTTTACTGAGCTGATGAGAAATTACCATGAGAATTACCTTGAGCTTGCCGTTGAATATGGTAACGGGGGATTTGTTGATGAAGCCGCCGAACTGCTCGAAATGTACAATAACCTTCCTGATCAGAGTATAAAAGGCTACCCTGTTGTTAACTATTTACTGGGGTTCTTCAACCACATCAACGGAAACCGTTCTGCTGCCGAAAAATATTTCAGTACCGCTGCCGGCTCTGGTCATGAGTACAGTTTCCCTTTCAGGTTTGAAACAGTTGCAGCCCTCGAAACTGCGCTGGAGTATAACCCTGACGATGCCCTTGCATGGTATCTTATTGGCAATATTTATTACGACCATCAACCTGAACTGGCAGTCGATGCATGGGAAAACTGTACAGCCCTGTCAGATGATATTCCTGCAGCATACCGGAACCTTGCATTTGCCCGTGCAAATATTGATAATGACCCGGTAGCTGCCATCAGGAACATAGAAAAAGCGCTGGAACTGGATCCGGCTGATCCGCGTTATTATTATGAGTTTGACCTGTACAGGAAGTCACTTCTTGCCGATCCTCAATCGAGGGTCAGGCCCTTCCTTGATAATCACGATATTGTTGCATCCGACCAGTTAACTATATTTCCCTATGCCGAACTTTTAACGGTTACAGGTAATTATGACCTTGCCATTGATCTTATGTCATCAAGAAATTTTCACAGGTGGGAAGGAGGCGAGAGTATCTACCTGTTCTGGCTCTACGCACATCTTTTTAAAGCTGTTGACGCTATAGAAGCCAACGATCCCGAAGGCGCAGAAGAACTTCTTGATACAGCCCTTGCATATCCGGAAAACCTGCAGTCGGTTTCCTCACCCTACGAACCAGTGGCCTGGTTTTACAAGGGAGTAGTTGCAGAGATGCTCAAACGGCCCGCGGAGGCTGAGGAGTATTTCTTGAATGCCGTGCAGTGCCGCACCGGTGCACCGGAATGTGACTATTTTGCTGCAAGGGCATATGAAAAGCTTAAGAAAAAGATCGCTTCCGAATCAATTTTTGAGTCAATGGTTGCAACAGGTCGCGAAGAGCTGCTGGCAGAGGAGGATATGGACTTTTTCGACCCTTTTGCCAGGGTCAGGTCACGTAATGAAATACAATCCATGGCTTATTTACGGATGGCCCTTGGATATGAGGGCATGGGAGACAACGCAGCAGCACGGAAATACTTCAGCATTGCAAAGGAACATAATCCGGCGCTGATGAGCCTGGTATTCAGTCAGTAGCTTGATGCGGGGTATAGCTTAAACACCCGGGTTGTCACTCTTGTATAAAAAATAAGCAGTCTGTGCCGTCAGGCATCACATTCACAACCTCCTATATCTATTGCGAAGCGTTGGGAGAATTCATAGGGGCCGTTAAACGCAGCTTTGGCTTTTATGATTATAAAATATTCCATATCCAGCCATTCAAGGTCTCCTGTTATCTCTTTGGGCAATAAGTCATTGTCGTAATCTGTACCGGTTATAATTCTTGCATCAAAATCAACATGCCGGGGATCATCAAATTCAGTCTGCTTAAGTATAGTTATCGAGTTATTCGAATTAATCTGTGCGTCGGTTAAATCGGAATTACCCCGAACCAGTCCGATATATAATTCCTCGACAGCAATTGCATGGCTTACAGTCCCCGCAATATTAATAGTATAACCTTTCATGAATAACTGGCCGTCTTCCGGTGATTTGGTTATGGTAATGACAGGGGGCTCCGTTATATCCGGGATCAGGATTTCAAAAATCTCTTCAGTTTGGGCATAAGAACCATTGGTGTCGACCACTTTAAGATGGAAGTTATACCTTCCTGGTTTTGCATTCCCAGGTATTTCAATGGCTTTGTGAATATTTGTGTTTTTTAATCCGGAAAATTCCGTAAGGGTCAGATTGAGGTTCCATTCATTGTCATATTCGTCCAGTGAAATGTTGTTGCTATTTCTGATGCTGTAATTGATATTGATCTCAATATGGTCAATATCACTGTCGGCGCCAACGTTTGCTATCATGTGAAGTTCACCTCCCGGATAGGCATTTTTACCGTTTTCATCACCAAGTTCAAAGCTGAGAATTTCAGGACTCCTTACATCATCTTTCTCGCATGCTGTTAAGAAATAGGCGACTGAAAGCAAAAGAAAGAGCAATCTGAGGTAGTTTATTGGTTTCAT
>SLMM01000077.1 GCA_007133565.1 Bacteroidales bacterium | reverse complement strand
TGATGCAGGCAGCAGCAAATATGATCTGGGGCTGCCCGAAGAAAGGAGGCAACATATAATTGATAGTTTCGGGTGGACCATTAACGACGGCGGTGATACCGGTGAGGAATATGTGGAATGAGGAGGAATATTTGGAGCCGGCCGGGCCGACTCCAAATATTTTCTATATATGTTGATCGAGCAATTCGCTGATGTTGCCAGAGGGCCTGTCTGCCGTTGCATCTATAATCCTTCTTTCGCGGTCAAGAAGAATAAACCTTGGTATCCCCCTTATGAGAAAATGGGTTACTATTTCTGACTGCCAGGCATTTTCAGCATACCAGTTGTAGCCTTTCATCTCCTTCTCTCTCACCATCTTTTCCCAGGGGGCGGGTGATTCGTCTATAGAAATGGCAAGGAACGCTATATCGTTTTCACCGTATTTCTCAATCAGTCGGCTCCAGTGAGGATGCTCGGCAATGCACGGGCCACACCATGTTGCCCAGATATCTATATAGATAAGCCTCCCCGAAAGATCACTAAGCCTTAGGCTGTTCCCGTCAATATCGGTGAAGGTAAAATCGGGAACAAGGCTGCCAGGTGAAAGCATGTCCCACTGAGCAATTGCTTCGTTCAATTTTTCTGCATAATAGGGATTTTTATTCATTGATATAAAGAGATCAACAGAACGCTGTGCATTGGCCGGTCCTGCGAAACCAATGTTGGCCCGGAGCATCTCATATATCATGAAATCCCTTATTTCCGGTTTAAACAGTGAGTCAGCCGCCAGAACTGTATATATCATACTGCTATCAGGGCCGATATCAACGGGATCAATCCCGTGCATCATATGCTGTCTTAACTCGTGCACCCTCCTGTTGACAAAGTTTCTGAAAGTGCCGAAGCGTAACAGTAACGGGTCACTGTAGTCCAGGTTTTCCAGCCTCTGGTTTGTCTCCTCTTCTGGAAAATCGATCGGTGCATCACGGTCAATATTGTTTCGCATCCTGTAGCTCATCGGAAAACTTAAATCCAGCTGAAGTGACCGGAGCTCTATGTAGGCTTTTTCAAGTTTCAGAAAATCGGGATCGACATCATTCTTTTTCTCAAGTTCATTTACCAGTTCAATAAGCGGGGCAAGGAACTCATTTTTCTTTTCAAAATATTCATCAAGGCCGGCCGTCATAACCTGCATTTCGGGTCCAAAGTCAAGTGGCTCTTTTCTTGCCATGTATTCGGCCTCAACCGATTTATCGCCCGATGCGCTGAATGTATTGCCGAAATCATCTATATGGGCGGTAATATAGATGCTGTCACCCGGATCCAGGTAAAGCCAGAATCCCCGGCCGGCAACCCTGAACTGGAAATAATAGTTGGCATAATAACTGAAAGGCAGGTGAAATGAGCCGTCAGGATGTATTTCGGCAGATGCCAGTACATCGTCTCTCCTGACGGAGATGGTTCCCTGGTCAAGTCCATCGATCTTTCCGGCAACAATTATCTGGTTTACTCGGGTAGTGTCCGGACCGCTGCATGATACCAGGGCCATGCAGACTGTAATAATCAGAAGGGCAGGTAGTTTTCTCATGGTTACATAAAGGTTTAAGATTGTGTTTAATGGTTAAATGCAGTACAAGTTAATAAAATATTAGTTATAAAACTAAATAATGCGTTATAAAGTTCAGGATTTCTGCGTCGGGCATTGGTCAGCAAAGCCTGCAAAGACGGTATTTTATGCCCGGATTTGCTAAAAATCAACTATTTTTATGCGCATGGTAAAAATCAATCCAGGCAAGTTTGAATTGTTTTTCAGAAAGGCGGCACTTTTCTTTGTCACTGCGGCGGTGTTTTTTGCTTCATGCACCTCTCCGCGTCATCTGGGCCGGACTGCCATTCCGGGCCGGTTTCTTGATGATCCGGCAATATCTGACACCCATGTGGGAATTGCAGTTTATGATGCGGGGGCGGGTGAGTATGTTTATACTCATAACAGCGAAAAGTTCTTTGTTCCTGCCAGCAATGTAAAGATCCCTACTCTTTATGCCGGACTTAAATACCTTGGCGACAGTATCCCGGGCATCAGGTATGCTGAATACAACGATACGGTGTTTCTCTATGCAACCGGTGACCCTGTTTTTATGCTGGAAGACTTCGCCGCGCAACCGGTTTTTGAATTCCTTCACGATACAGATAAGCCGCTTGCATTTGTTGAGCCTGTATGGCGCACCGGTGCGCTGGGTTACGGATGGCCGTGGAATTTCTACCTGAACTATTACATGCCCGAACGGAGCCCCTTCCCGGTATACGGTAATGTCGTGATATGGGCCCAGCGGGATATTGAGGATTACAGCGGAGATATAAGGATAACTTATGCCTCATCATATCCGGCACATAACTGGCCGGTTATCGTAAAGGATTCTCCTGAAGGGAAATTTGAGGTTCGAAGGCCGCTTACCGTTAATGATTATGAGGTTTTTCTGGGACTGGAGGGGGAGAGGGACCTGTTCGTGCCTTTTGCCACCGGAGGTATGAAGGCCGCGCTGGAACTCCTGACCGACACACTGCACAAAGATATTGCCCTCGTGCCTACCAGGCCGGGGCTGCCTGTTTGGCCAGGAACCTGCACAAAAGCGTTTTTGGCCTCCGATACCATTGCTGACAGAATTCCGCTGACCGGCATTATATCCGGCCAATTCGAAACGATCTACTCAGCCGCACCGGATTCCCTGTTCAGGCCCATGATGGTACACAGTGACAACTTTTTTGCAGAGCAGGTGCTTATAATGGCGTCAAATGAGCTGTTCGGGGTGATGGATGAAATGTTGCTGATAGAGCATTTGCTCGAAAATGAATTTGAAGGCATGCCTGACACTCCCCGGTGGGTTGACGGCAGCGGCCTTAGCAGGTACAATCTCTTTTCACCACGCTCATTTGTCTGGATGCTTGAGAAGATGAAGGATGAATTTGGTATTGAGAGGTTGATGCAACTGTTTCCCACCGGCGGTGAAGGCACCTTGAACAACCTTTACCTGGACGAGAAAGGGGCAATATATGCCAAAACCGGGACCCTTGGAGGCAATGCCGTTGCGCTGAGCGGTTTCCTGCTGACGCAAAGGGGCCGCACCCTGATTTTTTCTGTCCTTGTTAACAACCATAACAAAGATGCAGGAGAGGTAAGGAAGGCCACCGAGTCATTCCTTAAAGATATAATCTACAGGTTCTGACAATCTTCAGTCCGGTACCCTGGCCAGTCACCCCTCATTGTTACTGTGAACTGCATACCACTTATAGCGACAAGGAAACTAAAGACCGGGATCGCTGCGGAGCTGGTTTACCAGGATTGCCCCTCCAAGCAGCATTGCAGCTGAAATTATGTATGATATGGCATATGAACCGGTAATATCGGCTGCCGCACCTCCAATCAGCGGCCCTACGATGCCGGCCACTCCCCAGCCGGTGAAAATGATCCCGTAATTCACTCCAAGGTTTTTTAACC
>SLMM01000093.1 GCA_007133565.1 Bacteroidales bacterium | reverse complement strand
CTTTATGGTTTTATGTTTACTAATTATTTGATAGAACATAAAATTAAACATAATCATATCTATTGCCAAATACTCAGACCATTAATGATCTCCTGTTGAGCAGGGCGGGAAAGATTCAAACGGAGAAGAATAAGCAAAGCTCCGATATGCCGGGGTTACCCGGTATATATAATTACAGGCGGTTCTCCAATTATAATGTATATTGAGAACACAGACCAGCCGTAAATCTTAAGATCAAAATTTCAGTGACTTAAGGTAAACAGCGGCTGATGAAAGGCAGGCCAGTCCGTCTTTCACATTATCCTGCTCTACAAAATAGTGTTTGATCTTCTGGTCTGCAGCTTCGGCCAGTACCGGCTGAAAATCTATTATGCCGCTTCCCGGGCATGCAAAGGTCTGTTCCTCACCGGGAGCCATATCCTTAACATGGAGTATCGGGTACCTGCCCCGGTACTTGCGCAGTGTTTCGACCGGGTCGGCTCCTCCCTTTTTTGTCCAGTAGATATCAAGTTCACACTTGACAAGCTCCTTATCTGTGTTTTCCATCAGGTAATCGAACGGAACAATCCCTTCGGGGGTGGCATGGAACTCAAGATCATGATTGTGCCAGCATAGCGTCAGTCCCCGTAACCTGCACAATTCGCCAATACTGTTAAGCAATTCGGCACTCTCCATGCAGTGGTCGTGCGAAAGGGGGGCTCCCCCGAACCAGGGCCAGTACAGGACCGCATATTTCATTTTAAGCGCATTGAGCCTGTCCAGTGAGCGGTTTACCTCATCCATATCCCTTGAGAAAGTTGCTCCGCCGGCGACAGTGGTCATGCCGATCTCATCAAGAAAACCGAGGAAGGAAGCTGCAGATTCTCCCAGGTAATTGCCTGTCTCTATTTCGGTGTAACCCATCTTCGCGGTTGCCTCGAGCACCAATTGCCAGTCCCCCTCCCTTAGTTCACGACTGATTATGCCGGTTATAAATCCAATATTTTCCAGTTTTCTAATCTCCTCCCTGCATGAAAAAAATGCAGGTGGAATGATTGCTGCCGCTGTGCCGGCAGCCACAGTACGCAAAAAACCTCTTCTGTCATACATGGCCGGTATTTTTAAGTTTTATACTATTTCAGGAAGTTTCCAGGGTGCCCTGTATACAGGGGTAACCAGTTCATTGGCTTTCTGGCTGTTGGTAAAGCGTGAGTTTTTATCATCCCAAACCAGAAGCAATTCTCCAACCCGTGCAGCAATGTTGGGCACATGCACGTGAATAGCTGCAGCCCTTGCCGTTTCGGGCGGGCAAACCGGGGTTTCTCTGGATTTTATACAATCCAAAAAGTTCCTGACATGAGACTGATGGGCTTCCCGCATGCCGGCAACATGTTTTGCATTGGCCTTGTGGCTCCGGTTGCTGTTATCCCATTCAGGAATAACCTGGTAACTGTGCCTGTCGGTTACCACGGTCGCCTTGTCACAGATAAATGCAACCCCGTATGGTTTTCCCCATGGCCCTGTTTCGACGCCGGCTGTCATATCCCATTGTATCACGTAATCCTTTTTGGCATATAAGACAGTCATCGTGTCAAATGTTTCTCTCTGTCTTTGCTGACCGCTGTTATTAGCTGCATATGTCATGACCTTTTCAGGAGCATCGGTCAGCTCCCTGACCCAAAGTCCCATATCAATGAGGTGCACACCCCAGTCCGACATCAGCCCCCCGCCATAATCCCAGTAGTGCCTCCATGAACCGTGAAACCGGTTTCTGTTGAAAGGCCTTTCGGGTGCGGGACCGAGCCACATATCGTAATCCACTCCTTCGGGAACAGGCTCATCGTCCCTGAAAGGAGTGCCCAGCCCGTAATTGAAATTACCCCAGATGTTAACTTTCCTCAGCTTGCCCAGAGAACCATCGCCAACAAGCCTGATGCTCTCCCTGAATGCACGGTTGCTTCGCTGCTGCTGCCCTACCTGCACCACCCTGTTGTAGCGCCTGGCGGCTTTTACCATGATATTGCATTCTGCAATGGTATTGGCAAGCGGTTTTTCAACGTATACGTCTTTTCCAGCCTGGAGGCAATAAACCATCTGGATGCAGTGCCAGTGGTCGGGTGTGCTGATAATTACCGCGTCAATATCCTTTTGCTCGAGCATCTTGCGAAAGTCGCTGTAAAGCCGGGGGGACTGGTTATAGTCCTTACGGATGGCTGCTGCCCTTTCGTTTAATATGCCGGAATCTACATCGCACATAGCCACGCAGTTGGTGTCTTCAAAACCGAGATGGTCTCTCAGTATCTTGTTGCCAAAATTCCTGCAACCTAAAAGTGCAACGTTAATTTTATCGCCGGGTGCGACCCTGGATGCCCATACTTCTGACGGGATTACTGTTGCCAGTCCGATACCCGCCGATGCAACTGCTGATTTTTTAATAAACTTTCTTCTGTTTAAGTGCATGATTGATGATTTGGTTGGTAGTTTTGATATTTAATTCAGGTGTCCTAAAAATACGATAATTTAAGCATATTACTCATTCTAAATTTTGCTTAATTTGCAGTGCAGTTAAGCTAAATCATATTCTTGCCTTTTAGACGGTCATTTTTTAGCGTTACATTTGCAACCGGAATTTTCAATTATGGATACTTTAGACGCAGCAGGAGCAATCAGAAACAGGATTACCAGGCAGAGGGAGGTAATTGCGAGGCTGGCTTCTGATGAAACAATTGCATCGGGCGACATTTCGGATGTAAAACGCGCCCTTGCTGAAGCAGCTTCAGAAGCTGTAGGCGTTGAACGGGTTAGTATATGGCTCTTTAGTGACGATCAGAGGATATTTACCTGCACAGAGCTTTACGATACTGTTACCGGTCGGCATTCCGAGGGACTGACACTGGATACCGCCGAATACCCACATTATTTTTCAGTAATCCGTAACATGGGCAGGATAAATTCGGGTGATGCACTGTCAGACAGCCGTCTTGAGGAGTTGCGTGACAAATATCTGCTGCCCAACGGAGTTGTATCCCTGCTTGATGCCGGTATTTTTACAGGGGGCATGCTCAGGGGCTTAGTCAGTTTCGAAAAAGTGGGTGAGCAAAAATACTGGGAGCCCGATGAGGAGATTTTTGCCAGTACTGTTTCGGTAATGATATCACAGAGGCTTATGAACGCAGATATGCAGAGGGCATATAATGCACTCGAACAGAGTCTTCTTGAGAAAAAGGCGCTTATTGCCTCAATACCCGACCTGGTATTCCTTTTTAACAGGGAAGGTGTTTTTATTGACTTTCATACACCCAGTACCGATTCACTCTATCGAAGGCCCGAGGAATTCCTTAGCAGGAAGGTTGACGATGTGCTGCCCTCTTACCTTGCCGAGTTGACCCACAGACATCTTGAACGGCTTTTCAGAACAGGGGAGATACAGGAATACGAATATGAGATGGATGACAATGGATGGATCAGGTATTTTGACACCAGGATGGTCCCATGTGGCCCAGAGAAAGCGATGACCATAGTAAGGGAAATTACCGATCAGAAAAATGTCCAGAAAGAATTGCTGGTTGCCAAGGAGAGGGCTGAGGAGAGTGACCGTCTTAAATCATCTTTCCTGGCCAACATGAGTCATGAAATACGCACACCCATGAACAGTATAATCGGGTTTGCCGGGCTATTGAAAGGCAGTCTTTCAGACAGTATTAAGAGCGGAAAATACCTCGACATCATATCTGCCAACGCAGACCACCTGCTCAGGCTTATTGACGATATAATAGATATTTCCAGGATCGAATCGGGCATATTGGATATTCAGGCTGACATAGTTGACCTGCAGGAGCTGTTTGAGGAATTGCTAATTATGTTCCATGATCGCAAACCCGGTGTGGAGATAAGGTTTTTGTCGGGCAAGCTGCCGGTTATCATATCCGATAAGATGAAAATAAGCCAGGTACTGTCTAATCTTATCGGTAATGCGGTAAAATTTACCAGCCAGGGTTATGTTGAATTTTCAGCGTCTGTAAAAAACAGCGATATTATCTTCAGGGTAGAGGACACGGGGCCGGGTATTACTGAAGAGGAGCAGGAGGTGATATTTAACCGTTTCATACAGGGCAGTAATGCGCCTGCAACCAGCAGGGGCGGTACGGGACTCGGACTGGCTATTGCAAGGGCCTACGTAGAGAAGATGGGGGGGCATATTGGGGTTGAATCGGTACCTGGGGCCGGAAGCATATTCTTTTTCGCACTCCCCTACAGGCCGGCAGAACCTGTCGGGAAGGAAAAGATGCATAAAAGGCCAGTGCCATTGAACAAGACAATCAGCCTGCTGGTTGCGGAGGATGATATGATGAGCTACCTGCTGGTTGAAGAGACTTTGAAGGGACTGAACCTGAACTTTGAGATAAAACATGCTGTCAATGGCAAGGAGGCTGTCAGGCTGTTCAATGAAAACAGATTTGATCTGGTTCTCATGGATATAGGAATGCCTGTGCTCGATGGCATAAAGGCAACTGAGCAAATCAAGTCCGTTAGGCCCGACATACCTGTAATTGCCGTTACAGCCCATGCATTCAGAACGGAGAGGGAGAAAGCCTGCAATGCCGGATGCAATGATTATATAACAAAACCATTACGGCCTGATGAACTGAGAAGCAGGATATTCTATAACCTGGGCCTGGATGATGGCCAATACAAAGATCTGCCGGAATACCGGTAGCCGGCACCCGTAGTGCAGCAAGCCTCCTGCGTCGTATTCCGATTTTGGCCCGTGAAAGCAGAGGGAGCAAATAATATTGTGTGTTGGTTGGAAAAATCATTATTTTTAGATTTTTAAACGGGACTCTTTACCGGCGGCACCTTCACAATTACAGATACTGAGATGAAGATACAATTTCCGGCATATTTTAAAATGGTAGTTATCCTTGCCGGGGTCGTGCTGATAGTTATTATAATGAGATCAGCCAAGATCGTGCTTGTGCCGCTGCTCATTTCCGGTCTGCTTGCAATATTGATAAGCCCTTTTACATCATGGCAGGAGAAGAAGGGTGTGCCGTCAATTCTTGCCGTTTCAACGAGTCTTATAGCCATTTTGGCATTTATAGCCGGTTGCATCTATTTTTTCTACAACCAGCTATTGGGGTTCTCGCGCGATCTTGGTGCTCTTGAGAGCAGGGTGAATGAGATAATAGTATCGGTGAACGATTTTATTGCTGATAATTTTGAGGGCGCCGTGCCAATATCAATGGACAACATTAAGGATACCGTATTCCAGCAGTTGTATGACAACATGGATGCCCTCACCCAGGGTATCATTGCTACCGCGGGCACCGTTACAATGATCTTCATAATGCCGGTTTATATATTTCTGTTTCTCTATTTCAGGAAGTTTCTTGCTGAATTCATAAAGCGTGCATTTGCCGATCAATACAGGGAGAAGGTTACCAGGGTCATCAACAGCGTACAGGGGGTGGTTCAGAATTACATCAAGGGAATGTTTGTGGTGATATGCATTCTTGCTGTACTCAACAGTATTGCGCTATACAGTCTCGGGATCAAGCATGCCATGCTATTTGCCGTTTTTGCGGCATTTCTGAATGTTATACCTTTTCTCGGGCCGTTTATCGGGGCGACCCTGCCTATTGTCTTTGCACTGCTCACCAAGGATTCAATATGGTACCCTATAGGTGTCTTTCTTGCCTTCTATGTTATCCAGCTTATGGAAAGCAATATTTTTACACCTAAGATTGTTGGCGGAAGAGTTTCGATGAACCCCCTGATGACCATCATAGCCCTTTTTATCGGGAATTTCATCTGGGGGCTTGCCGGCATGATCCTGTTCATTCCCGGGATGGCGGTACTGAAAGTTATATTTGATGAGATTGAGGGAATGGAGCCCTATGGGTTTCTCCTCGGGAAGGTAAGGGATGACACTGCCATACCCCCTGAAAAACGTGAACACAAGCTACTTGATGAGATTAAGAGGCGGATGAAATTCTGACGGGCGGCAGTTTATGGTCAATGGCTGGTGTAAGAAGGTGCACCGGTGGTTTTTTTGCAGTATGTCACAGATAAAAAGCATAGCGGTATTTTGCGGCTCAAGCAGCGGGAATGATATGGTATTTGCTCATCAGGCTGCCGAACTTGGAAGAAAGATAGCCGGAAAAGGCCTGCATCTGATTTACGGTGGCGCATCAGTCGGACTGATGGGTACTGTTGCCGATGCTGCTCTTGAGGCCGGAGGTAAAGTGACGGGGGTATTCCCGGGATTTCTGGAAGAACTTGAGATCTCACACAAAGGCCTGACAGAGCTGGTGATCACAGAAAGCATGCATGAAAGGAAGATGCTTATGAATGAGCTGAGCGAAGGTGTAATTGCACTGCCAGGAGGTTTCGGAACCATCGAGGAGCTTTTTGAGATGCTGACCTGGGCGCAACTGGGGCTGCATGCCAAGCCTGTGGGCCTGCTCAACGTTGCCGGTTTTTATGACGGGCTATGTGACCTGACCGGCAGGATGGTAAGTGCAGGCTTTCTGAAGGAGGAGAACATGCAGCTGCTGCTGGTTGAATCCGATATTGATATCCTTCTGGCAAAGATGGATTCATATGTTGCACCGGATGTTGCAAAATGGCTGCAGGAATACAGGCCGGTTGGCCAGGGACCGGTTGGCCGGTTAGAATAGTTTTAATCACAAAGGTTTACACCAGGTAAAAGAGAAGCTATATGCGAAGAGATCCTAAAGAAGTCAGGGTTTTGGTTACAAGAAAGTTCCCCGAAAGGGGTATTGACATGTTAAAAAATGAAGGTTTCGGGGTGAATGTCTGGCCCCATGAAAGGCCCATGACCGGGGAGGAGTTCCTTAAGGAAGCAAAGCGAAGCACCGCAATTTTCTGTACTCTGTCAGAGAAGATAGACAGGCCTTTCCTTGAGGATTGCAGCCATATTGACGTAATTTCACAGTTCGGCGTGGGATATGACAATATAGATGTAATGACGGCCGGGCATCTGGGCATACCGGTATGCAATACTCCCGATGTTTTGAGCGATGCTACCGCCGATGTTGCTTTTGGCCTGATGATAAACGTTTCAAGGAAGATGTTCTGGCTTCATAAAAGCATTGCAAAGGGAGAATGGAAGTATTTCAGGCCGGGGTCGGGACTGGGAATTGAGCTGAGGGGAAAGATGCTGGGTGTATTTGGGATGGGAAGGATAGGTGCTGAAATGGCAAGGCGCTGCAAAAGTGCTTTCGGAATGAATATCATTTACCACAACCGTAAACCGGACAAAAAGGCTGAAGATGAATTAGAGGCGAGATATGTGACCTTTGACGCGCTGCTTGAAGAGAGCGATGTATTGACCCTGCATGCAAGCCTGAGCAAAGATACCGAGGGGATGTTCGACATGAAAGCTTTCAGAAGGATGAAAAAGTCGGCAATATTCATAAATACGGCCAGGGGACTGATGCATAACGAAGAGGACCTGATCAGGGCACTGCGGGAAGGAGAGATCTGGGGTGCTGGGCTGGATGTCACCAATCCCGAACCTATGGATCAGAACAATCCCCTGCTGGAGATGGAGAATGTCGCGGTGCTTCCCCACATAGGCTCTGCAACGGAGGAGACCAGGAACAGGATGTCTGAACTGGCTGCTTCGGGAATAATAAAATATTACAGGGGAGAAGTGATTGACAACCTTGTTAACCGGCGCTCCCTGGACAGGGGCAGATAGAACCAACCAAAACCAACCAATATGAGGCATGGAATATTAATTATGACATTAACCCTTCTTCCGTTTGCAGCGGAGGATGCCCGGGCTCAGTCGCTCGACCAGATCCTGGCACGGCATTTTGAGGCTTCAGGGCAGGAGCTTCTGGACGGTGTAACCACGGTAAGGTCAACCGGCCGGGCAGTGCAGATGGGCATGGAGATGCCGTTTATCCAGGTGCAGAAAAGACCTGACAAGATGTACCTTGAAATAGATATCCAGGGGATGAAGCTCATCCAGGCATATGACGGGACTGAAGGGTGGTCAGTTGAGCCATGGGTAAGTGATGAACCACGCCATATCAGCGGACCGGAGCTGGAAAACCTGTCCCGTACGGCAGGGATAGACAGTGACCTTGTAAACTGGCAGGGAAGGGGTTACCTGCTTACATACAGCGGATTGGAGCAGTATGAGGGGGGAGATGCATACCTTCTTGAACTGGAGAAGGAAAAGGGTGTGGTATACCGCTATTTAATAGATTCAGACACTTACCTGCTGAGCAAGATCGTAACACTTTCCGATTATGCCGGGAACATGGTTGAAGGAGAGACAATTCTCGGAGATTACCGGAATATAAATGGCATCAGTGTGCCCACGAGGACGGAGATAAGGTTCGGGGGACAAACCCAGATGACTAACTACATCGATAAGGTGGAATTTGATGTTTCCATTGATGATGCAATTTTCAGAGCGCCCTGAAATCAGCTTTTACATTGGCGGGATTACCTGATAATATCGATTTTGCTTCTCTCAGAGCTCACCTCAAGGGTGATTTGCTTTGCGACCGGGTTAACAGGCTGCTTTATGCCACAGACGCTTCGCCATACCGGGAGGTGCCCATGGCCGTATGCAGGCCCGTTTGTGAGGAGGATATTGTCAGCCTGGTAAAGTTTGCCGTCAGGAACCGCCTGTCAGTGATACCCAGGGGCGCCGGAACATCACTTGCCGGACAGGTTGTAGGCGACGGTATTGTTGCAGATGTATCAAGGTACATGAACCGGATCGTTGAGCTCAATGCCGGTGAAGGATGGGTATGGGTCGAACCCGGTGTTGTACTTGATGAGCTGAATGAATACCTGCAACCTTACGGCCTTTTTTTCGGACCCGAAACATCCACTTCTAACCGATGTATAATAGGTGGAATGTTGGGAAACAACTCCTGCGGATCACATTCGCTGGTATACGGCAGCACACGTGAACATACACTGGAGGTGAGGGCCGTGCTTGCTGACGGCAGCATTGCCACTTTCACCAGGCTCAGTCCCCGTCAGTTTTTAGAAAAGTGCAGGGGTGACAGCCTTGAAAACAGGATTTACAGACATCTTTACGATACCCTTTCCAACAGTGACAATGCCCGGGAGATCAGGCAGGAGTATCCCGACATCAAGGTAACAAGGAGAAATACAGGTTATGCCCTGGACCTGCTTCTTGACTGTGCACCGTTTACCCCCGGAGGTGAGGATATTAACCTGTGCAGGCTGATCGCTGGGTCAGAGGGAACCCTTGCATTTGCCACTGCGATCAAGCTGAATCTTGTACCACTTCCCCCACCATGCAAAGCCCTGGTTTGCATCCACTTCGAAACACGCAATGAAGCGCTTGGGGCAACCGGACTTGCCCTTGAATTCAGTCCGGTTGCAGTTGAAATGATGGATGACGTTATCCTGAGGCTTACTCTCGACAATATTGAGCAGAAGAGGAACCGGTTTTTCGTCGAGGGGGATCCGGCAGCAATACTTATTGTCGAATTTGCCGGCGATTCTCCAGGGGATATCGAAGAGAGGGCACAGAACATGGAGAGGAGAATGAGGGATAAGGGATATGGTTATCATTTTCCCGTAATCACCGGTAGTGAAATACAGAGGGTCTGGAATCTCAGGAAAGCCGGACTGGGAGTCCTTTCGGCGATGAAAGGGGATGCCAAGCCGGTATCGCTTATCGAAGACACATCGGTAAGCGTGGATGTGCTTTCGCAATATATTGATGAGGTGCAGTCCCTTCTTGCGGGTTACGGAAAGGAGGTGGTTTATCATGCTCATGCAGGTTCGGGTGAGCTTCATATACGCCCGGTGCTCAACCTGAAGGATCACGGAGATGTCGATCTTTTTTACAGGATAGGCATGGATGTTGCCCGTATTGTGAAGAAGTACCGTGGATCCCTCAGCGGTGAGCATGGTGACGGCCGGTTAAGGGGTGAGTTCATACCCATTGTTCTGGGGCAGAAAAACTATGAACTTCTCTGCTCGGTTAAGAAGGCATGGGATCCCGATGGTGTGTTCAATCCCGGAAAGATTACCGGTACACCTCCAATGAACACGCATTTAAGGTACACTCCCGGAAAGCAAATAAGTGATCCGGCAACACACTTTGATTTTTCTCCCTGGGGGGGTATTTTAAGATTTGCCGAACAATGCAACGGATCGGGCGATTGCCGTAAGAGTGAGAAAGCAGGAGGGACGATGTGTCCCAGCTTCATGGCCACCCGCGATGAGCATACTACAACAAGGGCAAGGGCAAACCTGCTGAGAGAGTACCTTACCAGCTCAAATGGCCGGAATCCTTTTAACCACAGGGACCTTTATGACATTCTTGACCTTTGTCTCTCGTGCAAGGGTTGCAAGTCAGAATGCCCGTCGAGTGTAGATATGGCAAAGCTTAAGGCGGAATTCCTGCAGCACTGGTATGATGCGAACGGCGTACCCCTCAGGGCATGGATGGTGGCTAATATAACCTTCATTAACAGGCTCGGTTCTGCCTGGCCCGCTCTTTTCAATGCGGTTGCCGGCGGCCGGTTCCTCTCCGGCCTGATCAGGTCGCTCACCGGCTTTGCACGGGAGAGAAGTATCCCCTTGCTTCATGGCACCACCCTTAACGGATGGGTGCGGAAAAACAGCTTCAGGCTTAATGGCAACTGCAACCATAAGGGAAAGGTATTATTTCTGGCTGATGAGTTTACCGAATACAACGATGTTACCGCCGGCATTAAAGCCATAGTGCTCCTTGTGCGGCTCGGCTACCGTGTAGAGGTGACCGGCCGGTTTATCAGCGGAAGGACCTACATCTCAAAGGGGTTTATGCGCCGGGCAAAAAGAATTGCACGCAGGAACATCCGGCTGTTTGGTAAAGTTGTAAGCGACGGTACTGTAATTACAGGAATTGAGCCCTCAGCCATTCTTACCTTCAGGGATGAGTATCCCTCGCTTGCAGGGAGCTTACTGGCAGAAGATGCAGAGCACCTTGCAGGATCGACTCTCATGATAGAGGAGTTTATAGCAGGGGAGGCAGATGCTGGCAGGATCGCCTCAGGGCAGTTTACCGATGCAGCAGAAGAGATACTTCTTCACGGTCACTGTCAGCAGAAGGCTGTAACATCGACCGCTCCCACCATCAGGATGCTTACAATACCCGAAAACTATAAGGTAAGGGAGATAAGGTCGGGTTGTTGCGGTATGGCCGGGTCGTTCGGTTATGAGAAAGAGCATTATGAGCTGTCGATGAAGGTAGGGGAGCTGGTACTTTTTCCCGAGGTGAGAAGTGCCTCTCCAGGTACAATTATCGCTGCGCCGGGCACGAGCTGCCGGCACCATATTCTTGACGGCACTGGTAAAATGGCAATTCATCCGGTTGAAATCCTTCATGATGCACTTCGGCCTGAACCGGAACATGCCTCCTTCTCATGCCCTTAAACAGATTTTACGTGGTCGAAAACTGATATTTATCTTGTTGTATTAACCTGGCAAATATTAGATTTGTGTACGGTTTTGGCCGGTACGGGACTTATCTTTCATAACTATGAACACCTATCTGACGGTCATTCTCAGTTATTTTCTTTTCATCATCCTGGTGTCGCTTTTTACCAAGCGGATTGCCAGCAGGTCAGCTGCTGATTTTCTGGTTGCGGGACGGAATCTCGGGCTGGTTGCCTGTGCGGTTGTGGTGGCCTCTGAGTGGCTTGGTGGCATGAGCACCATCGGTGTAAGTGAAAAAGCCTTTACCTCGGGTACGATGCAGCCGGTTTTGTACAACCTCTCAACGGCTGCCGGGATGATCATCATCGGGTTTACGGTTGCCCGTCATTACCGGGACAAGAATGTGCATACAGTAAGCGAGATGCTTGAAAATCTATTCGGAAGGCGCACAAGGAGCATCTCGGCCATTGCATTCCTGGCAGCCTATATTACTCTTTCATATGTGCAGTTGCAGACCTGTGCAAGTGTTCTGGGTCCTCTTTTCGATATAAGCTGGACCAATGCTGTACTGATATCGTCTATAGTGATCACCGCCTACACCTATGTGGGTGGTATGCATGCGCTTGCCATAACCGGCATCATTCATGTCGCGACAATGTTCATTGGTATAGGAATTGCCCTTTTTACCGGACTTGACAAAATAACGGGGTTTGCCACTCTCTCTGCAAGTCTTGTTGAGCTGGGATCGCCCGACAACTGGTACAACCCCTTTAGCGGTGGCATGTCATACGCCCTTTCACTTGTTGTAGGCGGTGTCCTGGGGGGCATGGCAGGCCAGGCCAGTATCCAGCCTATCTTTGCGGCCCGCAATGCCAAAACGGCCAGAAACTCTGCCATTCTTTCCAGCCTTATCATTGCCCCTTTCGGAATTATGGTGGCACTCCTGGGGCTAATTGCCCTGACAGGCCATATCATTGATGCCGAAGCGATAACAAATCCAAAAATGGTACTGCCAACGCTTCTGACAACCAAGGAGTTTATTCACCCGGTATTTGGGGGGCTTGCCCTGGCGGGTATCCTGGCAGCAATACTTTCTACGGTGGGGCCGGTTAATTTTGCCGTTGTTACGATCGCCACAAAGGATATTTACCACAGCCTAATCAACAGGATGGCAGTTGACCAGAAGATTGTCGCAACCGCGCGAAGGCTGGTGATTCTGGTAAACTTCATTACAATACCAATGGCCATCTTTATCCACGGTGCCATTCTTGATGCCGCCTATGTCTCCTACGCGATAAGGGCCATTGGCGCCATAGTAATAATCCTCGGCATCTATCGCAGGGGATGGATAAGCAGCGAAGGGGTGAGATGGGCTTTTGCAGGTGGCACCCTTGCTGTTCTTTTTGCTGTTGTAGGCAATAAAGCCGGTTGGTTCAGCATTGAGGAGACTTTTGTGGGGGTTGGTTCTGCCATTGTCTTTATAATAGCCGGCAATATCTGGTCTAAATGGAAAAAGGGAGATTTGACTGAGAGATGAGCCGGCGCGCAGGTCCGGTTTGACGGGCTAATAAAGGCAACGGAAACGCGAAGTGATGATTTGGTTTACAGAAGTGTTGTATACAGGGGTATTAATTTTATATAATTAATTATGAACAGCTTGAAACAAAATAGTTTGATAAGCAATTTTAATAACCTGGTTTATGGAGTTACCTCTCAACGGGATAAGAGTTCTGGAACTAGCTAATGTGCTGG
>SLMM01000074.1 GCA_007133565.1 Bacteroidales bacterium | reverse complement strand
TGCAGGCCGGCAGCAACTGAACAGTGCGCCGGCATCTCTTTTCACCGGATCATAATCCATAGCCATAAAATAAAATGCAGTGACGGGTGGCCGCAAAACACCTTAACAGGTCCCCCCGGATCTGTCATATCAGGAGTTGAGAAGGTCATCAATCCTGTTGGCATAGTCAATGCTGTCATCCCTGAAAAACTGTAGTTCGGGCACCTGCCTCAACTGGTTCTTCACCCTCCTGCCCAGCTCGTGCCTTATGGTCTTCACCTGCGCATTGGCGAGCCTGAACAGCTCCTCTGCCCTGTCGGGCGGAAAAAGGCTTAGGTAGGCCCTGGCCAGTGACAGGTCGGGCGTCACCCTTACCACCGTTACAGATATCATGCCGCCCCCGAAGAGGTTTCTGCCCTGCTTCTGAAAAATGTCGGCCAGCTCCTTTTGCACCAGCCTTGCCACCTTGCTCTGCCTTTGCGATTCCATAGCACAAAATTTTATCCTTTTATCAATCTGCTGCAAAGATAACCCGATAAATCAAAAAGCCGGGCAAAAGCGGTGCTTTTATACGGTGGTGCACAGGGGATATTTGCAACAATTCATTAATTTTGCCCCTGCCTTCCCCGGAAGGGAAAAAAGAATAATTTAACTCCGCATCCACAGCATTTCCCGGTGGCAGTGCAAAGTTAAATGCGGCAATAACGATAAACAAGATCAAATGGATACAGTTGTTAGCGGGATACGTTCGACCGGCAACCTTCATCTCGGAAACTATTTCGGCGCGCTGCGCAACTTCACACGCATGCAGCACGAGAACAGATGCTTCTTTTTCATAGCCGATTACCACTCTCTCACCACCCATCCCACCCCGTCGAACCTGCACGCCAACGTCAGACAGGTCCTCTCCGAGTACCTCGCCTGCGGCATCGATCCGGAGGTTGCCACCATCTACCTGCAGAGCGACGTGCCTGAAGTGACCGAGCTGTACCTGCTGCTTAACATGATAGCCTACAAGGGCGAGCTGGAGCGCACCACCACTTTTAAGGAGAAGGTGAGGAACCAGCCCGACAATGTGAACGCGGGACTGCTGACCTACCCGGTGCTGATGGCTGCCGACATCATCATACACAAGGCCCACAGGGTGCCGGTGGGCAAGGACCAGGAGCCCCACCTTGAGATCACCCGTAAGTTTGCCCGCCGCTTCAACACCATGTACAACACCGGTACCTTCCCTGAACCCGAAGCCTATAACTTTGGAGAGAAGCTTGTGAAGATTCCCGGACTGGACGGCAGCGGCAAGATGGGCAAGTCTGAAGGCAACGGCATTTACCTTTCGGATGACGAGAAGGCCATACGCAGGAAGGTCATGAGGGCGGTAACCGACAGCGGTCCGGACCAGCCCAACCAGAAGATGGCCGAACCTATCAGGAACCTTTTCACCATCATGCAGTTCGTGTCGGAGCCCGACGTTATCAGACATTTCAAAAAGCAGTACGCCGACTGCACCATCCGTTACGGCGACCTGAAAAAGCAGCTTGCAGACGACCTGTCTGCCTTCGTGGCCCCCATCAGGGAGCGCATTACCGAAATCTCGGCAAACAGCGAATACCTGCGCAAGGTGGTGAACACAGGCAGGGACAAGGCACGCGAAAGCGCCTCAAAGACAGTGAGAGAAGTGCGAGAAGTGATAGGCTTCAGGCCCTTCTGAAGCCGGTGGAACGGTTACCAGGTTACCTTTAATAAGCTACTACTACATTTTTCAGCGAGTTCGCCTTGAAAATGTTTTTTGGTATTTGTGTTGAATTTAAAAAAATTTTGTAATTTGTTCAAGGATAATTAAAAAGGGCGGGTCGTTCTTTGGTTTAATGGTCTCCAGGGAGTCTCTTTCACAGAGCTTCCATCGTCATCTGATCTATTTTCATTTTCCCCTATCCGGTTATTAACCTAAAACTACTGCTATGAAGAACCTCTACACTCTCTTTATTTTAAAAATTCTTGTTACAGGCGCTCTCCTGTTAACTCATCCGTCAGCCACCATGGCCCAGAACGGTAATGAGTTTGCCGGAGGATCCGGTACTGAAAATGATCCGTGGATCATTGAGACACTTGACCATCTGAATAATGTGCGCAATTATACTGGAAATCAACACTCCAACAAACATTTCCTGCAGAATGCCGATATTGATGCCTCAGAAACTGCAACATGGAACGGAGGTGAGGGTTGGGAACCGATAGGGTTTAACTGGTCAAACAGCTTTCGCGGAAACTACGATGGTAACGGACACACAATAAGCGGTTTGTACATCAATCGCCCGGGTGCTAATTACCAGGGGTTGTTTGGGTATTCTGTCAATGCTTCAATTACAGGCACAGGCCTTATTGGAGTGGATATTACCGGGTTTAACTGGGTGGGTGGATTATCCGGATATTTTTATTCCTCAACCCTAAGCAATTCTTATGTTACGGGTGATATAGAAGGTAATCAACATGTCGGGGGACTGGTTGGATATTTTACCTTTAATTCAACTTTAACAAACAGCTACAGTGGTGTAAATGTTAATGGTAGCTTCTTGAATATCGGGGGACTGGTGGGTATGAATGAAAGGTCCGTTATCAGCAACTGTTACAGTATAGGAGCTGTTCCGGGCTCCGGTAGTATTGGCGGACTGGTGGGGTCTGAAAATGAAGCTGCAGTGAGTTTTTCTTTCTGGGATACGGAAACCTCAAACCAGGACAATTCTGCCGGAGGTGAGGGCAAAACCACGGCGGAGATGAAAGACTTCGCCACTTTCATCCTGGCAGGCTGGGAAATGAAGAGGGCAGGCCAGGAAGGGATATGGAATATGGGAAATGACAGGAACGATGGCTATCCCTATCTTGACTGGCAATATCCTGAGGACCCTCCCCACCCTGACGCCGACAATAATTACCCGCCAGCCCTTGCCACCAATGCGGTTTCGGATATTACAACCACAGGGGCCACCCTTAACGGGACCATCTGGTTTGCCGGCAATCCCGTTGCCACCCAGCACGGGTTCTGCTGGAACACAACGGGTATGCCCACTACATCCGACAGTAAAACAGAATATGGTGAGGAGGCCAGGACTGGGCCGTATAGTTTGGTAACGGTCGGATTCGATCCCAATAATATTTATTATGTCCGGGCCTACGCGACAAATGACCTGGGAACCGTTTACGGTGAAGAGGTTATGCTTGCACTTGCTCCCGAAGGCTCCGGCACTGAAGCTGCCCCTTACCTCATTGAATCTCTGGCTGACCTGTTATGGATAGCTTTGGAAGTTAATGGAGGCAATACTTTAAGTGGCAAATACTTTTCACAGACAGCCGATATCGATGCTTCTGAAACAATAACCTGGAACGAAGGCAAGGGCTGGGAGTCCATAGGATTTGACTGGAATAACAGCTTTCGCGGAAATTATAACGGCAACGGCCATACAATCGACGGGTTGTATATAAACCGTCCGGATGTAAATATCCAGGGCTTATTTGGATCTGCTGTTGATGCTTCGATTTCAGGTATTGGCCTTACCGGTGTGGATATTACAGGTAATGATTATGTCGGGGGACTGGCAGGATATCTGAATAATTCAAAAATAAGCAACTGTTCTGTTACCGGAAGTGTGGAAGGCAATGATTATGTCGGGGGACTGGCAGGATACCTGGCCTCCTCCTCAGAGGTTAATTATTGTTACGCTTCGGCTGGTGTGGAAGGAAGATGGTACGTGGGGGGACTGGTGGGATATTCCTGGGAA
This sequence comes from Bacteroidales bacterium, assembly GCA_007133565.1. GTDB lineage: Bacteria > Bacteroidota > Bacteroidia > Bacteroidales > PUMT01 > PXAP01. The sequence continues at coordinate 9,480 of SLMM01000074.1, read as the reverse complement.
TCTTCTGTGGGCAACAGCTACAGCACCGGAACTGTTTCAGGTTCCAGTAGTCTTGGGGGACTGGTGGGATATTTGGGAAGCTCTTCAATTAACAACAGCTACAGCACCGGAACTGTTTCAGGATCCAGTAGTCTTGGGGGACTGGTGGGTCAACAAAATTTGGCTACAGTCAGTTTCTCTTTCTGGGATACGGAGACCTCAAACCAGGACAATTCCGACGGAGGTGAGGGCAAAACCACGGCGGAGATGAAAGACTTCGCCACTTTCATCCTGGCAGGCTGGGAAATGAAGAGGGCAGGCCTGGAAGGGATATGGAATATGGGAAATGACAGGAACGATGGTTATCCCTATCTTGACTGGCAATATCCTGAGGACCCTCCCCACCCTGACGCCGGCAATGACTACCCGCCAGCCCTTGCCACCAATGCGGTTTCGGATATTACAACCACAGGGGCCACCCTTAACGGGACCATCTTGTTTGCCGGCAATCCCGTTGCCACCCAGCACGGGTTCTGCTGGAACACAACAGGCATGCCCACTACCGGCGACAACAAAACCGAATATGGCGAGGTGACACAGACAGGGGCATTCAGTGAAACAATAGAATTTGCACCAAATACAATCTATTATGTCCGGGTCTATGCGACAAGCGGCATGGAAACATTTTATGGTAATGAGGTTGTATTGGGACTTGCTCCCGAAGGTTCGGGCACGGAAGGTGAGCCGTATCTTATTGAAACGCTAGCGGATCTGTTATGGATTGCTTTTGAAGTTAATGGAGGCATTACTTTAAGCGGCAAATACTTTTCACAGACAGCCGGTATTGATGCCTCTGAAACCAGAACCTGGAACGGCGGCGAGGGCTGGGAACCAATCGGCAGTTCCTCTTCTATAAGCTTTCGGGGGAACTACGATGGTAACGGATATGCTATTGACGGACTGTATATTAACCGTCCGGATGACAGTTACCAGGGGTTGTTTGGATATGCTCAAAACGCTTACATATCAGATTTGGGCCTTGCCGGTGTGGATTTAACAGGCAATGATTATGTCGGGGGACTGGCGGGATACCTGAGAAATACAACGGTAAATTACTCTTATGCCACAGGCAGTGTAGAAGGTAATAATTATGTCGGGGGACTGGCAGGATACAATTTTAGTGCAACGGTAAATTACTCTTATGCCACAGGCAGTGTGGAAGGTAATAATTATGTCGGGGGACTGGCGGGATTATCCTGGTATTGTTCTGTGAACAGTAGCTACAGCTCCGGAAATATAAGTGGTACCGGCTATATCGGGGGACTGATCGGATATAATTCCACGGATTCTTATGTAATCAACAGTTACAGTACAGGTATGGTTAAAGGAAGTTCTCATGTCGGGGGACTGGTGGGCCAAAACTGGAACGGTTTTATAAGCAATAGTTACAGCACAGGCATTGTAAAGGGAACTTCCGGTGTAGGCGGACTTGTGGGATCCCGATATGAGGGTACCGTCGCCTCCAGCTACTGGAACACTGAAACCAGCGGCCTGGATAACTCTGCCATGGGAGATGGACGGACTACTGCAGAGATGCTGGTTGAGGACAATTTTACCGGCTGGGATTTTGTTGGTACCTGGGATATACTGGAAGATGAAACATATCCCTACCTGCAATGGCAGGTTATACCGGGCGACCATAACTACCCGCCCTGCAGCTTCCCCGACCCGGAGAGCCTGGGTGCGGAAAATTTCACATCCACGGCTGCCGATCTTTTCTGGGAAGATGATGATGGTGACACCTGGAATATCCAGTGGGGAGAAAAAGGCTTCATGCCTGGCAGAGGTGAAACAGTGATGGAAATTACCGCCATACCCTTTACCCTTCAGGGACTGGCTCCATTTACCGAATATGATTTCTGGGTACAGTCCTGGTGCGGCACAGAAAGCGACTTCTGGACAGGCCCGTTCTCATTTACCACCCAGATGGGTGAGGTTCACCTGGAGGGACTTATTGCAGAAGACAAGGTTTATGACGGCGGGGCCGAGGCTGTAATATCAGACTTTGGCACTTTGCAGGGTGTACATGCAGATCACCAGGTTTCGCTGGTGACTGGCGGCTATGTGGCCGGTTTTGACGATAAAGATGTTGGGCAGGGTAAGACGGTTACCGTGACAGGGCTGGATCTTGAAGGAGATGATGCCGGAAGGTACATTGTCGGCAATCAGACCACCACAGCGGAAATTACACCAAAAGAGCTCGGTGTCATAAATGCGGTTGTCCAGTATAAGGTATATGACGGAACCACAAATGCGGAGATAACAGGCGCTGAACTTGATGGGGTTGTTATTGGCGATAATGTCACTCTTGCAGAGCACACCGCCGGAGTCTTTGGCCGGTACACCGTGGGTGAGGATATCCCGGTAACTGTAAACATGGAGATAACAGGCACCGATGCCGGCAACTATTCCCTGGTTCAACCAGAGCTGTTTGCCGACATAAATCCAAGGCCGCTTGTAATTATTCCCTTTGATATAAAGAAACCAGCCGGTACAGTGTATGAATTTGCCGGTTATGAATTTAATACCGAAGGATTGATAGGGTCGGACGAGGTTTCCTCTGTAACCCTTGAAAGTGCGGGCGCTGTTGAAGATGCCGAACCGGGAAGTTATGATATCAATGCCGCTGATGCCACAGGAAGCGGCCTTGCTAACTACGATATCACCTACGAAACCGGAACAATGGAGGTTACCATACTGACTGAAGTCACAGTATCAGTACTCCTGGCAGAAAATAAGGAATATGACGGCACAGCTGATGCCTTTATATATGGTTGGGGAGCTCTTGAAGGAGTTAAGGAGGGAGATGTCGTGACATTAGAGACCGGTGCACATAATGCAAGGTTTTCAAGCAAGCTGGCGGGTACAGGGAAGACAGTTATTATATCCGGGCTTTCCCTTACCGGAGCTGATGCAAATGAATACTTCATCAACCACCAGACCACCATTGCCGATATCACACCCAAAGAGCTGACAATAACCGGTTCGTTTGAGGTATCCGACAAGACCTATGACGGGGCCAAAAATGCTGTCATTACAGACAGCCAGCTTGAGCTGACCGGTGTGCTGGCAGGGGATGATGTGGTGATCGATGGCATTGTGGCGGAGTTTGTCCAGGCTGATGTGGGTGAGAATTTAGTTGTCAACATCCTAAGTGCAGGTGCCGGCGGACTTGACGGAGTGAACTATACGGTATCGGTCGATGGCGCCCCGACAACAACAGCTTCCATCACCAGGAGGGATGCATCCATCACGGCCGAAGATAAGACAAAGGTTTACGGCAGTGATGATCCTGAGTTTACGGTCAGTTACTCCGGACTGGCCCCGGGTGAGGATGCCTCGGTGTTCGGCGGAAATCTCTTGATTACCAGGGAAGAGGGTGAGGATGCAGGAAGCTATGAATTAACACCCTCAGGGCTGACTTCCGGTAACTATAACATTACCTTCATCAACGGCACCCTTGCCATTACTCCCGCAGCCCTTACCATAACAGCTGAGGACGAAAGCAAGGTTTACGGCGATGATGATCCCGGCTTTACATTGTCCTACACAGGTTTCCGGTTCGACGACGATGACGGCGACCTAGACGGAACACTTTCGTTTACCCGTGAAGCAGGAGAGTCGGTTGGCAGTTACCTGGTTACCCCTTCAGGTCTAACTTCAGGTAATTATGCTATAACATGGGAGCAGGGAACTCTTTCAATAACCGTCAAAGAGATTGGCATAGGCGGCACCTTCACCGCAGAGGATAAGATGTATGACGGCACCACCGTTGCCATTATTAAGGATGACATGCTGACCCTGGAAGGTGTTGTTGGCAACGATGATGTAATCCTGGCAGATGTTGAAATTGAGTTTGCCAGCGCTGATGCCGGCGACGACCTTGATGTTTATATCGTGAGCGCTTCCCTTGAGGGAGAAGATGCCGGCAACTACACACTATCGCTTGATGGTGCTCCAACAGCCACAGCCAGTATTCTTGAAATTGTGGAGTACACCCTTACCGTGACCATTGAAGGCGAGGGATCGGTTAAGGTGAATGAAGAGGCATATACAGATGTAATTACCGTTGAACAGGGCACAGAGATGACTCTTGAAGCCATTGCCGATGAGGGATGGGAATTTGACGGCTGGAGCGGCGACCTTGTATCCGAAAATGCAGGGGAGACCATTACAATGGATAGTGACAAGGCAATTACCGCAGTTTTCACTTTTGTGTCGGCAATAGAGCCGGTTACTGCCGGCGAGATACTGATCTATCCGAACCCGTTTGACGATCATATTATTGTTGAAAATGCACGGTTTGCAGAAAGGATATATATAAGCAACCTGACAGGGCAGACGGTGATGGTTGTCCGGCTCACCGGAAATGAAAGAGAAGTGCTGCGGACCGAATCACTTGCCAGGGGTGTTTACCTGCTGATTATCGAGAATGCAGATGGTGAACGTAAAACAATAAGGATGATCAAAGAATAGAGAGGGGCACCCCCGCACAGGCAATACTTATGAACTACATAAGAAGTATGAGGGAAACTCCCATCACCGCCATTCCCCCTATCAGCCCGTAGATTGAAAGGTGATGTTCGCCATATTCACGTGCCGACGGCAGCAGCTCGTCAATAGAGATGAATACCATTATGCCCGCCACCCCGGCAAAAATGATCCCGAAAAGTGTGTCGGTCAGGTAAGGCATAAGTACGAGCCATCCTATCAACGCCCCCAGCGGCTCTGCGAGTCCCGATAAAAAAGAGAAGCAGAAAGCCTTGCGCCTGCTGCCCGTGGCATAGTAAACCGGAATTGACACTGCTATACCCTCGGGTATATTGTGGATGGCTATGGCTATGGCTATAGGGATACCTATTGACAGGTCGGTGAGCGCGGCAATAAACGTTGCCAGTCCCTCCGGGAAGTTGTGTATGGCAATGGCTATGGCCGTGAATATGCCCATGCGCATAAGCTTTCTCTTCTTAACCCCCTCCCTGGACTCGGCCTTACGAACTACAGCCTCGACTGGCACCCCCTGTGCCTGCAATGAGAATACCGGCCTTTGCTCTTCGAGAAATTCAGCCTCCTTGACCTCTTCCCTCACCTCCTCGACAGTGCGAATCTCGTGCGGGTTCTGTGCCATGGGCACCAGCCTGTCTATAACCGCTATAAGCAGGATACCCCCGAAAAAGGATATGAGCGTTACCCAGTGGCCCCTCACCTCACCCAGTCCCCCCACAAGCGACTCCAGCGCATGAAAGTATATCTCCACCATGGCAACATATATCATCACCCCGGCCGAAAAACCCAGTGCGACACTAAGGAACCTGGTATTGGTAGTTTTGGTGAAAAACGCAAGTGCACTGCCTATGCCGGTCGACAACCCCGCGAAAAGCGTCAGCCCGAAAGCAATCAGCACCTCCTGTGAAAACATACCGGGAACTTCCATCTGCAAAGTGTTTGTTAAGTTAATGACGGGCCGGCCGCTTCGGCGGTTATACCCGCAGCAGACAAAGATAAAAAAATCCTCCGCCGGCAGGCAACTAAAATAGAATCTTTGCCGTATAAAAGCCGTAACCAAATTATAATAGAGATGCAAATATCATTCAAAAGAATTATTTCGGCCGGCCGGCTTTCTGCAGGCCTGTGCCGGATAACAGGCCTTCCATCCATACTCGGCCCGGTGCTCCTCATCCTGTTTATGGCTGCTGCAGGATGCGAAAAGGGAGACAACTTCAGGAACGAGACAAGGGTTGAGGGAAGGATATCATTCCTGGACGTGATGAATGCAAGGGCGCTTATCCTCGGTGGCGAGGAGGGCATGTTAAAATCGGACGGCACATCGGTGGCCCCGGGAAGCGCGCTTTTCAAGATCACCGAAGATGGGGTGATACAGGAGATAAGGTACTGGCAGATCGACACTATCTATATAGAGACCGAAGATGGTATTGAGATAGAGATCGACTCGGTTGAGCTCACAACAATCATCTACCCGGTACATATCTTCAACGCCGACGATAACCACCTGATAATATGCTTTGATGAAGAAAAGGAGGGCGACCCCTTCCATCCCTACCAGTACGACTACCTCATCAGGAAATCTGACGGCGCTGTGTTTGAGCTTCCGCCAGGTTTCAGGCCCGAAACGCGGTGGACACACTATAACCAGATGTTTGCCAACGAAGACGCCTCGGTGGTGATCCAGCACGACGAGGCGGGCTATATCTATTATTTAGGCAAGGGCGACATACAGAAGCTTAGTACCCAGAACCCCGATAACATAACCCTGCAGGCTCTCACCACAGGCGGCCATACAGGAGAGGGGGTTATGAACTACAGGGTTAACGGACAGGGCCACATAATCTTCAACTCCGGGGGCATATCGACACAGGGCTCGACGAGGATACGCTTTCAATCGGGCGGACTGGCATATCCGGAGAAGAAGCTGAACCCCTACTGGCGGGGTTTTGACAACAACTTCTACTTCGCTTATACTCCCGATTACGAACCCGGCAGGTCAATGCTGCCGGTGATCGAAAGGATCGGAATTGACAACGGTGATGTAACCTACGATCAAGTGGGAGTTATCGAACACCCTAACGCGTGGCATACACATGTGGCCGGAAGCTATATCTTCAAGCTCAGGAACCTGGACAAGATTGTGGTGATGGAACTCAGAGACCATATGGAGCGGGAAGGCAAGGTTGTGGCCGAGGTTTACAACACCGACCAGCAGGTAAAGGCATTTGCAATGGCTGAACTTGGAATAACGTCCATTAACATCGGCATCAGCTCCGACAACTACTACTATCTGAGCGGCATGGACGGCAACCAGCCGGTGCTGCTCAGGATAGACGCCTCGGTCTTCCCCCACCGGGCAGAGCACCTTCTGCCCCGGGGTACGCACGACATATACAAGATGGTGGTAACATCAGACGACTTTGTGGCGTTTCACGGGCTTCGCATGAGTGATGGCAACATCATCATTGGTGAGATATCTCCTTCGGGTGTTGTCACCCAGCTGGATGATATAGGAACTGAAGTGATACAGCTTGTAAGGATACAATAGGCTTCGTTATCCGGCAGCTATATTCCGGGTAATGGAACAGGCCGGGGTCTCCGCAGGAGGCCCCGTTTTTGTTATGGCTGAATCCCGATCAACAGCTTCGGGCCTTTTTGAAGATGATATTATACATTGCACCGAACAGGTACCGGGTGTCGGTCAGTAAAGGGCTCCTGTCATACTCGTCGAGGTAACGGCACTCAGAATCCTGTATCTCCCTGAGCGTTTGCGGCATATCATAATAGAACGGCGGAACCAGTCCCGGCCTGTACCTCACCCTGCGCTCCTGCAGCTCCTCGTCATACAGGCTGAAGTACTGGCGGCTGAGCGGCCGCACTCCCACAAGCTTAACTTCTCCCTTCAGAAAGTTGATGAACATAGGTAATTCGTCTATCCACAGCGCCCTCATGATGCGCCCCAGGGTGGTCACCCTGAAGTCGTTTTTGTACTTGCCCCCATTATCAAGATTGTTTGTTTCAAAAAGGAAATCCTGCAGGTACTCAGCATAGGGATGCATGGTGCGGAACTTGTAAACCCTGATCGGTTTACCATCCTTGCCTACCCGGCGCAGCTTGACAAACGGGCCGTATGTAGGGCTGAGGTCATACACCGGCTCGCCGCTTTTTGTGGCGCTGAAGCAGTAGAGCCCGTTAACGAACTGGTCGCCCTTAAGCTCAAAGCCGCAAGAATAAAGCCTTCCCAGCAGCTCGGCCCTTGACAACACCCTGTTGCTGCCCCTGGTAATAAGGTAATACAGCTTACGTGTAAGGATGAACTTTGGAAAAACCCTCTTCAGGATGTAATCCAGTAAGTACATCACCCTGTTTAGCACCGGCGGGTACTTTTTCAGTATCCGCTTTTTTCGCTGCACGGTGGTTTCTGCGCAGCCTATAAATATGCCGTCGGGCGGCAGCTTGCGGCTTACCGATTCGAAGAACTTGTTTATAAGCCTTATGTCATTAACCCTCTTCATGTTGACCACCGCCTTGTAAAAACCGTCGGGCTGCATCTCGATATTAAACCTTGATCCGGTGCTTACTACCAGTGTTCTGTCGCATCCGCCGTCAATATGGCCGGCCATGAAGTTGTGTATGCCCGGTCCGCACTCCTCCTCGACCGCCAGCATCACCTTTTCGGTGTTAAGAGTAAAGTCGCTGTAATCTTCACAGTTACGCGCCTCGGCAATCTCCCATGCCCGCGGCGGGGGATTGACCAGGTCGTGGCCGTTGCGCGTCGTGGTTCTTATCAGCGAGCCGTAAAGGTTTCCCGCGAACAGCTCAAGCAGGGTTGCCAGGGTAATGGTGCCGAAAAGCATGAGCCGCGAGTAACCCGATATCCAGAGAAGCGTGAAAATGACAAGTATGACCCCCAGCGACACGAAGTTGGACAGAAGCACAACCTTTACAAGCCTGTCCACCTTGTGTTTCTTCTTAAAGCTGTATTTTTTGAAATAGAAAGAGGAGACCGTCCATACCACCACCAGGGCGGCAAAGGCGTACAGGTACTCATCTGACAGGTAGCGCGCGGTGGCCGGTTTATAGAGAGCCACAACAAGGAAAGATCCCGTGAGGATCAGCATGTCTAACAGGAAAATTATCAGCTTCTGCCTGTGATGAGCCATCTTGACGCTTTGCCTGAAACAAATAGTTGCCTGCCTGCCACCTGCCGTGCTGCAGCGGCCCTGTCCCGCTTCCGGCAGGACAGTTATCACTGTTGTTTACGCAATGCGAATATAAATGTTTCAGGCAAACGACGTTATAATTTCGCAAATATTTTTTCAACAAAATATCATATCTTTGCTTTAAACGACCTGTATGGCACAAACCGGCGCAGGGCAGCGATTGGTAAGGAAGATTGGCGGCAGCCATGTGGTTTGGTTTCATGAGAGCAACCGCTGGGTTGAATTCAGGGAGCCCGCGTGGGTGGTTTACCGTTCGCTGATCAAGGGAGAGAAGGAACCGGCAACAACCCGGCTGCTCGGGCAAAGGTACGGCCTCCCCCCCTCTGAAGCACGTCGTTTCTACAACGAGATAGCCGGGGCCATAAAAGAATCTGAAAATAAGGCTGAGTCGTCAGCCCGGCAGGGGCCGGCAAAGCAAAAACAAAGCACCAGTCCCCTTCCTTCAGGCCCCGCCCGGCAGCGCACCAAAACCCGCCGATACAGTGCAAACAGCAAAACCTTTTCAATCACCTACGGATCGCCCGCAGCCGAGTATTACCTGCATCGTCCTCTCGCCCACCTGGAGACAGACAACGACGGCAGCACTGAACTCAGCCTTATGGCTGAAGATAACGACGATGACCCGGGTATGCTGAAGCACAAGGTTTACAATGCCATATGCAACCATATACACGGCATGAATGAAAAGGAGTGGATGTGCCATATCCACGCC
>SLMM01000105.1 GCA_007133565.1 Bacteroidales bacterium | reverse complement strand
TAATGCAAAAAGAATAAAAAGGTTTTAATCGGACACCAAAAGTAATAAATTTTTATGCAAGATTCAATTATCGGTTAACAATATGTCTTTAATGGGGATATGTTAAGTATTGTTAAGCTTTGCACCCCGAATGCCCATATTTGGTATTTTTGTTGTTAACTTTTTTCAAGGTTCCTGATTGGGACATTTTTAATCTGTACCGAAAGTGATATTATATATGCAGGTATCTGTATCCAGGCTGACGGTTTTTACAGTCGCTGCCTTGCTGGCACTGGCTCTTGCATCCTCCTGCGCCTATGACCAGTTGTGGGAGGAACACGACAGGGGCGATTTTATCCTTGTGACGAACAGGGGAGGTGCCGACATTGCCTATTCACCGCTGTCGGGTGTGGAGATAATAACCGACAGGGGGTTCGCCTTCAAGGATCTGAACGGGAACGGGAAGCTTGACAAATATGAGGACTGGCGGCTTTCGCCCGAAGTGAGGGCAAAGGACCTTGCCTCCAGGCTGAGTATCCAGGAGATCGCGGGACTGATGCTTTACAGCGCCCACCAGTCCGTTCCGGCCCGTTCATCAAGGTTTGCAGTAAACACATACGGGGGTGCCGTTTTTGGTGAGAGCGGTGCAGATCCATGGGAGCTGTCTGATCAGCAGAAGAATTTTCTGAAGTATGACAACCTGAGGCATATTCTTGTAACATCTGTTGAGAGCCCTGAAACTGCTGCCCGCTGGAACAACAGGGTGCAGGCATTTGTTGAGGGTGCAGGCAAAGGGATCCCCGCCAACAACAGCTCAGATCCACGGCATGGCATAGTTGCAAGTGCAGAATATGATGCGGGTGCCGGTGGTGAAATATCCATGTGGCCCGGTGCCCTGGGGTTGGCGGCGACCTTCGATCCCGATCTGGTTTATCAGTTCGGCAGAATTGCATCGGCAGAGTACAGGGCTCTCGGACTAACAACAGCTCTTTCGCCGATGGCCGACCTGGCCACTGATCCCCGCTGGAGCCGGGTGAGAGGGACATTCGGAGAGGACCCCCTTCTTGTTACAGATATGATCAGGGCATATATTGACGGCTTCCAGTCCACCGTCACCGACAGCTCCGATGGCTGGGGCAGGGAAAGCGTGAATGCCATGGTGAAGCACTGGCCGGGAGGAGGCACCGGTGAGGGTGGCAGGGATGCCCATTTTGGTTTCGGCAAATATGCAGTCTATCCGGGCAACAATTTCGAAGAGCAGCTCAGGCCTTTCGTTGAAGGGGCTTTCAGGCTGGAAGGGGGTACAAGGGAAGCATCTGCCGTGATGCCATACTATACAATATCGTGGCAGCAGGATACCGTGAACAATGAGAATGTAGGCAACGCCTTCAGCAAATATATAATTACCGGGCTGCTTAGAGAGAGATACGGATATAAAGGTGTGGTCTGCACGGACTGGGGAGTGACACGTACTCCCCAGTCCGTTGACCAGTTCGGCAATGCAGGATGGGGTGTTGAACAGCTGTCTGAGGCAGAGAGGCATTACAAGGCGATAATGGCCGGAGTGGACCAGTTCGGGGGCAACAACGATGCCGGTCCCGTTATCGAAGCCTACCTTATGGGTGTTTCACGGCATGGTGAGGATTTCATGCGCCGCCGTTTTGAAAAGTCTGCAAAAAGGCTGTTGATGAACATTTTCCGTACAGGCCTGTTTGAAAATCCATATGTTGATCCGCAAGAGACAAGGCAAACGGTTGGCAACCCGGAATTTATGAAAGCAGGCTATGAGGCGCAGCTTAAATCGGTGGTGATGCTGAAAAATTACGACAACGTTCTTCCTGCCGGTGGCGGAGCAAATGTCTATATTCCCGAACGGTTCATCCCTGAGCGAATGAACTGGTTCGGCATGGCTACGCCCGAAAGATACGAACCGCCTGTGAACAAGAGGATTGCCGGCAGGTATTTCAACCTTGCTTCAGAAGCTGCCCGGGCTGATTATGCTTTCGTTTTTATTGACAGCCCTGACAGGGGGACCGGCTACAGCAGGGATGACCTTATGTCGGGGGGCACAGGTTACATGCCGATAAGTTTGAAGTATGGCGAATATACGGCAACAGATGCACGGGAGGTGAGCATTGCCGGGGGAGGTCCGTTTGAGGACTTTACGAACCGTTCCTACAGGGGCAAAAGTGTTACGGTGAGCAATACCACCGATCTGGACCTTGTCAGGCTCACCCGCGAAAAGATGGGTGACCGGCCCCTGATTGTGGTTATCAATATGTCAACCCCGACCGTTTTAAGTGAAATTGAGCCGCTTGCCGATGCCATTATCGTGCATTTCGGTGTTCAGGATCAGGCTTTGATGGAGATCCTTTCGGGGAAGTTTGAGCCGCAGGGCTTGCTTCCTGTGCAGATGCCCGCCAATATGCGCACTGTGGAGGAGCAGTATGAAGATGTGCCACATGACATGGAGGTGTACTGCGACAGCGAGGGTAACTGCTACGATTTTGCTTTCGGAATGGATTGGAACGGACCGATAAGCGATGAAAGAACTTCGGTGTACGGCAGAAAACAGCCTCTTTTTTCCCTGAATTTTTGACCGGATTATCTTTTTTTTTAACTTTGCACTCCTTATGAAGGATGTAGTACCTAAGGTACATCCCCTCAAACAGTTTCTGTTATAAAGGGTTATTCCATTTTAGATTTCATGAGTACCTGAAAAAACCTGTTCATGTCATATATATAATATTATATAGGACAATAAACAGGTATCGCAACTTTTTTGCCGGAGTTAACAAAATGAGCCGGCAGGTGTGTGGCCCGGGAAAAAATCTGCCCGGACGGAGATGGAGACGGCCGGGTGATTTTGCAGGTTAAACGGCCGCCTGGCAGTGACAGCGCGGTTGGCAAAGGAAAATATTGAGTGATGATTCTTGTTTTTGCAAAAAAAAGTATACCTTTGCACACCCGTTAAATAAAATGTTTATAAATATTTGAATAGATCTTTATGCCTACAATTCAGCAGTTAGTAAGAAAAGGAAGGACCAGGCTTACCGAGAAGAAGAAGGCTCCTGCACTTGATGCATGCCCTCAAAGAAGGGGCGTTTGTGTACGTGTATACACCACAACACCAAAAAAGCCCAATTCGGCCATGAGAAAGGTGGCAAGGGTAAGGCTGACCAACGGCAAGGAGGTTAACTCCTATATTCCCGGAGAAGGGCACAACCTTCAGGAACACTCGATAGTCCTCATAAGGGGCGGCAGGGTAAAGGACCTGCCCGGAGTGAGGTATCACCTGGTTAGAGGAGCGCTGGACACATCAGGAGTTGAGGGGCGTACGCAGAGGAGATCAAAATACGGCACAAAAAGGCCCAAGGTTAAAAAATAAAATAAAATCAGCATAAGCAGATGAGAAAGTCGAAACCAAAAAAGAGAATCCTGCTCCCGGATCCTAAGTATGCAGATATAGAGGTGACCCGGTTTGTGAACAATATGATGTACCAGGGCAAAAAGAGCCTTTCTTTCAATATCTTCTACGATGCCCTTGATATTGTTGAGAAAAAGACAAAGGAATCGGGCAAGACCCCTCTGGAGGTCTGGAAAAAAGCACTGGAGAACATAACTCCCATGGTAGAGGTGAAGAGCCGCAGGGTTGGCGGGGCCACTTTCCAGGTGCCGCAGGAGGTCAGGCCGGAAAGAAAGGTTTCCATCAGCATGAAGAATATGATCCTTTTTTCACGCAAACGTGCCGGAAAAACCATGGCCGACAAACTGGCGGCTGAGATTGTAGCAGCATTCAATGAGGAGGGCGGCGCTTTCAAAAGGAAAGAGGATATGCACAGGATGGCCGAGGCGAACAAGGCTTTTGCCCATTTCAGGTTTTAACATGGGAAGATTAGCGGAAAACATTGGTTGTATAATAATATAATGGTAAAAAACCTAAAATACACGCGGAACATCGGCATCATGGCGCACATTGATGCCGGCAAGACCACCACAACGGAGAGGATCCTGTTCTATACAGGGATAACTCACCGTATGGGGGAGGTACATGACGGCGCTGCGACAATGGATTGGATGGTCCAGGAGCAGGAGCGCGGTATTACCATTTCCTCCGCGGCAACCACCGCCTTCTGGAAATATAATAATGAAGATTTCAAGATAAATATAATAGATACACCTGGCCATGTCGATTTTACCGTAGAGGTTGAAAGGTCGCTCCGGGTGCTTGATGGCGCAGTCGCCGTCTTCTGTGCGGTTGGAGGCGTGGAACCCCAGTCCGAGACCGTATGGAGGCAGGCGGACAGGTACAAGGTGCCGCGTATCGCATTTGTGAATAAAATGGATCGTTCGGGCGCCGATTTTTTAACGGTTGTTTCGCAGATACATGAGAAGCTGGGGGCCAACCCGGTTCCGCTTCAGATCCCTATTGGCAGTGAAGAAAACTTCAGGGGAGTCGTCGACCTTATCAGTATGAAAGCGGTGATATGGCACGAAGATAAACTCGGGGTTACCTACGATCTGACCGATATACCCGGCGAACTGGCAGAAGAGGCACATGAATGGAGAGGAAGGCTGATAGAATCTGTTGCCGACGCCGACGATACAATACTTGAACAATTCCTTGAAAACCCCGAATCCATTACCAACGAGCAGTTGATTGCAGCCATCAGGAAAGCTGCAATCAGCATGAGCATCGTACCGGTAATGTGCGGGGCTGCATTCAAAAATAAGGGTATTCAACGGCTTCTTGACGCAATTGTATCTTTCCTGCCGTCGCCCCTTGATATCGATGCCGTTAAGGGAATCAATCCCCGCAACGACGAGACGGTTGAAAGAAGGCCCGACAATACCGAGCCATTGGCTGCCCTTGCTTTCAAGATCGCCACCGACCCTTTTGTCGGGCGTCTTGCTTTTCTGAGGGTTTACAGCGGTAAGGTCCAGGCCGGAAGCAATGTGCTTAATGTACGAACAGGCAGGAAGGAGAGGATAAACAGGCTGTACCAGATGCATGCCAACAAGCAGAACCCCAAGGATGTTATTGAGGCGGGTGATATCTGCGCTGCAGTGGGTTTCAAGGATCTGCGTACCGGCGACACCCTTTGTGATGAAAAGAAACCAATTCTGCTGGAATCGATCAATTTTCCCGAGCCTGTTATTGGTGTTGCAATAGAGCCTAAAACACAAGCGGATATGGACAAGCTTGGAGTAGCGCTGAACAAGCTTGCGGAAGAGGACCCCACATTCAAGGTAAAATACGACGACCAGTCCGGGCAGACCCTGATCAACGGCATGGGGGAATTGCACCTGGAAATTCTGGTTGACAGGCTTAAACGCGAGTTCAAGGTCGAATGCAACCAGGGACCCCCACAGGTGGCATACAAGGAAGCCATTACGGTGGCTGTTGAGCACAGGGAGGTGTTCAGGAAACAGACCGGAGGCAGAGGTAAATTTGCAGATATAATAGTAAGAATATCACCGGCCGATGAGGGGCATAGCGGACTTCAGTTCATTGATGAGGTGAAGGGCGGAAACATACCGAAAGAGTTTATCCCTTCGGTCCAGAAAGGTTTCAGGGAGGCAATGCAGAACGGGGTGCTTGCAGGGTACCCGGTTGAAAACCTTAAAGTCGAGCTGCTCGACGGATCGTTCCACGGTGTCGATTCTGACAGCCTCTCATTCGAGATAGCTGCAAAGCAGGCATTCAGGCATGCCCTGCCGAAAACAAGGCCTGTGCTGCTTGAGCCCATAATGAAGGTCGAGGTCGTTACACCCGAGGAGTATATGGGTGATGTGATATCCGATTTCAATAAAAGGAGGGGGCATGTGGAAAAGATGGAAGGAAAGGCAGGCGCAAGGATAATCCGCGCGAAGGTCCCGCTGGCCGAGCAGTTTGGTTACGTAACCGTTTTGCGCACACTTACCTCGGGCAGGGCTACATCAACAATGGAATTTTCACACTACGAAAGGGTTAGTGACGATATATCAAAAAAAATACTTGAAAGTGCAACCGGGCGAAAGGAATCAGCATAACCAACAAATAAAATGAGCCAGAAGATAAGAATAAAACTGAAATCATACGATCACAACCTGGTGGACAAGTCGACCGAAAAGATCGTAAAGACCGTAAAAACGACCGGAGCAATCGTGAGCGGGCCAATTCCGCTGCCTACCCATAAGAGGATATTCACGGTTTTACGCTCACCGTTTGTTAACAAGAAAGCAAGGGAACAGTTTGAGCTGAGTTCATACAAGCGTCTGCTTGATATTTACAGTTCAACGCCCAAAACAATAGATGCACTGATGAAACTGGAATTACCCAGCGGAGTTGAGGTTGAAATTAAAGTGTAATTTTTTGTAAACAGAAATAAGATGTCCGGATTAATTGGAAAAAAGATAGGAATGACTTCGGTTTTTGATGATGAGGGGAGGAATGTCCCCTGTACCGTTATCGAGGCCGGCCCCTGTGTTGTTACACAGGTCAAGACAAAGGATAAGGACGGCTACGAGTCTGTTCAGCTCGCCTTTGATGAGAAGAGGGAAAAATCATGCAATAAACCCATGCTGGGGCACTTCAGGAAGGCAAAAACCACCCCTAAAAAGAAACTGCACGAATTTTACGACTTTACCCAAAAGGTTGAACTGGGAGATGTAATTACAGTTGACCTGCTGAAGAACGACACCTGGCTCGATATTACCGGGTTATCAAAAGGCAAGGGTTTCCAGGGCGTGGTTAAGAGGCACGGTTTTGCGGGAGTGGGACAGGCTTCTCACGGACAGCATAACCGGATGCGTGCACCGGGTTCAATCGGCAGTTCATCCTATCCTTCGCGCGTATTCAAGGGTATGAGGATGGGAGGCCGGATGGGCGGTGAAAATGTTATGATGATATCTCTGAGGGTGGTTAAGATAATACCCGAAAGCAATCTTCTGCTGGTCAAAGGATCAGTTCCGGGTGCGAAAGGTTCATATTTAATTATTCAGCAATAAGATGGAGTTAGCAGTTTATAATATCAAAGGTGAAGAGACCGGCAGGAATGTAAGCCTCAATGAAAGTATTTTCGGGGTTAAACCGAACGACCATGCCATCTATCTTGACGTTAAACAGTACCTTGCAAATAAAAGGCAGGGTACACACAAGACCAAGGAGCGTTCGGAGGTTGTCGGGAGCACTAAAAAGATCAAGAGACAGAAAGGTACAGGTACAGCCCGTGCCGGAGACATCAAGAGCCCCATATTCAGAG
The DNA here is from genome assembly GCA_007133565.1 of Bacteroidales bacterium. Taxonomy (GTDB): domain Bacteria; phylum Bacteroidota; class Bacteroidia; order Bacteroidales; family PUMT01; genus PXAP01. Next base: position 29,147 of record SLMM01000105.1, on the reverse strand, counting down.
GCGGGGGACGGACATTTGGGCCCCGGCCCCGTGATTACAGCTTCAAGCTGAACAAGAAGGTTAAGAAACTGGCCAGGCTGTCAGCTCTTTCATACAAAGCCAAAGCCGACAAGATACGGGTGGTTGAGGATTTTAACCTGGAAGCGCCCCGTACGAAGGATTATGCCGAGTTTCTCAGCAACCTCAAGGTAAACAGTGAAAAAACACTTCTTGTGCTGAACGAGCAGAATAATAATATATACCTGTCATCCAGAAATCTGCCGGGAGCTAAGATCATTACAGCACCGGAACTGAACACATACGATATTATGAACGCTTCGGTATTACTGCTTGCCGAGAGCTCAGTCGATGTCCTGGATAATATGTTAAGTAACCGGAAATAGCAAAAGTCATGGATATAATAAAAAAGCCAATTATTACCGAAAAAATGACCAATCTCGGCGAAAAGCTGAACAGGTACGGTTTCATTGTCGATAAGCGAGCCAACAAAATCCAGATTAAGAGGGCCGTCGAAGAGATGTATGATGTGCGTGTTGATGCAGTGAACACCATAATTTACGGAGGTAAATCAAAATCAAGGTATACAAAGACCGGAATAATACATGGGAAAACCGCTGCATACAAAAAGGCAGTCGTGACCCTTGCAGAAGGTGACAATATTGATTTTTACAGTAATATATAAGAGAAAGATTACAGTTCCCCGAAAGGGAGATAATATTAAAATACTTTACAGGTCTACTCAAAATGGCAGTACGTAAATTAAACCCGGTTACCCCGGGCCAGAGGCACAAGATAAAGTCGACTTTCGAGCATATCACAACCGACAAGCCGGAGAAGTCGCTCCTTGGACCCCATAAGAGGTCGGGGGGAAGGAACAACCAGGGCAAGATGACAATGAGGTATCTTGGAGGCGGACACAAGCGTCGGTACAGGATTATCGACTTTAAGAGGAACAAGGACGGAATTCCGGCCGTGGTGAAAACGATAGAATACGACCCCAACCGGTCCGCACGGATTGCACTTGTTGTCTACGCAGACGGAGAGAAACGCTATATAGTTGCACCGGCGGGACTTCAGGTTGGACAGTCAATAGTTTCGGGTGCTGATGCGACGCCGGAGCCAGGGAACACATTGTTTTTGTCGGATATCCCGCTGGGTACGGTAATTCACAATATTGAGCTACAGCCCGGTAAAGGCGCGGCAATGGCAAGAAGTGCCGGATCCTATGCGCAGCTTACAAGCCGTGAAGGGAAGTATGCCATAATCAAGCTCCCTTCGGGCGAGATGAGGATGATACTGGTTACCTGCCGGGCAACCGTGGGATCTGTATCGAACCCCGATAATGCTCTTGAGAGTTCGGGTAAGGCAGGGCGCAGCCGTTGGCTGGGCAGAAGGCCGAGGGTAAGGGGAGTTGTGATGAATCCTGTTGACCACCCTATGGGCGGTGGCGAGGGACGCGCCTCAGGAGGACATCCAAGGTCAAGGAAAGGATTGCCGGCAAAGGGATACAAGACCCGCTCCAGAAAGAAGGCTTCGAGCAGGTATATTGTTGAGAAAAGGAAAAAATAAAACTGATAATAAACGATAACTATGAGTCGCTCACTGAAAAAAGGACCTTTTATTGATTATAAGCTCGACAAGAGGGTTACCGACATGAACAATTCGGGTAAGAAAACAGTTATCAAGACCTGGTCGCGCCGGTCGATGATATCGCCCGATTTTGTGGGCCATACAATAGCCGTGCACAACGGGAACAAGTTCATTCCCGTCTATATTACCGAGAACATGGTCGGGCATAAGCTTGGCGAATTTTCGCCTACCCGTATGTTCCGAGGCCACGGTGGCAAAAAGAATAAGTAGGATTAAAAACATTCATTTTAATTTTCAGAGATGGGATCCAGAAAACAACAACGAGCTCAGGAGATAAAGGAGGAAAAGAAAAGCAGGTATTTTGCCGTGCTGCGCAATTGCCCCACCTCGCCCCGAAAAATGAGGCTTGTAGCTGATATGGTAAGGGGAGAGGATGTGAACAAAGCTCTTGACACCCTAAAATTCAGCTCAAAAGAAGCATCCCGGAGGATGGAAAAACTGCTGCTTTCAGCAATAGCAAACTGGCAGGTTAAGAATGAGGGCGTGCGCATCGAAGATACCAACCTGGTAGTAAAGGAAGTAAGGGTTGACCAGGCGAGGACCCTTAAGAGGCTCAGGCCGGCGCCCCAGGGAAGGGCGCACCGGATAAGGAAACGTTCCAACCATGTGACCGTGGTGCTGGACAAAGTTGAACAAACGACAGAAGTCAATACAAAATAATAGTCAATGGGACAAAAAGTTAATCCGATAAGTAACAGGCTGGGTATAATCAGGGGCTGGGATTCAAACTGGTATGGCGGTAATGATTATTCTGCCAAGCTCGTTGAAGACCATAAGATAAGGGAATATCTTCATGCGAGGCTCGCGAAAGCCAGTATATCAAAGATAATCATTGAACGTACACTGAAGCTGATCACGGTTACCGTTAATACGGCCAGGCCCGGGATAATCATCGGGAAGGGCGGACAGGAAGTGGACAAGCTGAAGGAGGAGCTCAAGAAGATAACCCAGAAGGATGTCCAGATAAACATTTTCGAGGTAAAAAGGCCCGAACTTGATGCCACGATAGTGGCCAACAACCTTGCAAGGCAGATAGAAGGAAAGATATCATACAGGCGTGCAATAAAGATGGCTATAGCCTCAACAATGAGGATGGGTGCAGAAGGGATAAAGGTGCAGATCAGCGGCAGGCTTGGCGGCGCCGAGATGGCCAGGTCGGAAATGTACAAGGAGGGCCGTACACCGCTTCACACCCTCAGGGCCAATATTGACTATGCATTGAGTGAGGCGCTTACCAAGGTGGGGATGATAGGAATCAAGGTATGGATATGTACCGGCGAGGTTTACGGAAAGCGTGACCTTTCTCCAAACCTTGCAGGCGGAGGACCGGCAACAGGTGACAAGCCGAAAGACAGAGGCGGGTTTAAAAGAAGAAAGAAATAGTTTATTAACATACAATAAGATATTGTTCCAATGTTACAGCCAAAGAAAACGAAATACAGACGGCAGCAGAAAGGAAAGATGAAGGGCAATGCCCAGCGGGGCAATCAACTCGCTTTCGGGTCGTTCGGCATTAAGGCGCTTGAGGAATCATGGATTACGGGACGTCAGATCGAAGCTGCCAGGCAGGCGGTTACCCGTCATATGAAGAGGGAGGGGCAGATCTGGATAAGGATATTCCCCGACAAACCTATTACCAAAAAACCCGCTGAGGTGAGGATGGGTAAGGGGAAAGGAGCCCCGGAAGCTTTTGTGGCGCCGGTAACCCCCGGCAGGATCATAATTGAAGCCGAAGGTGTACCCATAGAGGTTGCCAGGGAAGCCCTCAGGCTTGCTGCGCAGAAACTGCCGATTACCACCAAGTTCATAGTAAGGCATGATTTTGAGCATAAAACCAACTGATCTAAAGAATAGCACAAATGAAGATAAAAGAGATAAGGGAGTTGTCCACCAGTGAGATAGAGGAGAGGATCGACACAGAAAAGAGCCTTCTGCTCAAGCTCAGGATGAACCACACGGTTTCGCCACTTGATAATCCGCTCAAGATACCGGCTGCCAAAAGGAATATTGCCAGGTTGAAGACCGAGCTGCGCCAACGTATGTTATCTGAAAAACAGAAAAGTTAATTCTTGCAATGGAAAGGAAATTAAGAAAAGAAAGAGTCGGTGTTGTTGTAAGCAATAAAATGGACAAATCCATTTTGGTTACCGTAAACCGCAGGGTAAAACACCCGATATACGGCAAGTTTATCAAGAAATCGACCAAGCTGATGGCTCATGATGAGCAGAACAGCTGTAATATTGGCGATACCGTCAAAATAATTGAAACAAGGCCTTTGAGCAAAGACAAGTGCTGGAGGCTGGCAGAAATAATTGAAAGAGCTAAATAACGATGATACAACAAGAGAGCAGATTAGATGTAGCTGACAACTCCGGGGCCAAAGAGGTCCTGTGCATAAGGGTGCTTGGCGGCAGCGGCAAGAAATATGCAAGGGTGGGCGATAAGATAGTCGTTACCGTTAAGAGTGCTATACCTTCCGGGGATATTAAAAAGGGCACTGTCAGCAAAGCCGTTGTTGTCCGAACCAAAAACGAAATAAGGAGGACCGACGGATCCTATATCAGGTTTGATGACAATGCAGTTGTACTGCTGAACAATGTTGGCGAAATCAGGGGCACCCGGATATTCGGGCCTATCCCCCGCGAACTTCGTGATAAGTATATGAAAATTGTTTCCCTTGCACCCGAGGTGTTATAGTAAAACTGATAAAAAATTATTCTGATGGGCAGAAAATTTCATATAAAGAAAGGTGATACGGTATACGTTATTACCGGTGAATCAAAGGGACAGCAGGGCAGGGTCCTGGATGTTATGACAAAGGAGGGAAAAGCAATAGTCGAAGGTGTAAACATTGTTGCAAGGCATACAAAGCCAAATGCCAAGCATACCCAGGGCGGGATAATCCGCAAGGAGGCCCCGATCAATATTACAAACCTGATGCTGGTAGACCCCTCAACAGGTAATCCCACAAAAGTTGGCCGGAGACGCAATGATAAAAACATATTGGTACGTTATTCAAAAAAAACCGGGGAGGAAATCAAGTAATGGACTACAAGCCTCAACTAAAGGAGAGATATAACAAGGAGATCGTGCCTGCACTCAAAAAAGAGTTCAAATACAAAACCGTGATGCAGGTACCCAGATTGCAAAAGATCGTTATAAACCAGGGAGTCGGTGCAGCGGTAGCTGATAAAAAGCTGATCGAGACAGCCCAGGCCGAGCTGACCGCAATTGCGGGTCAGAAAGCCGTGCAGACAGTTTCACGGAAAGATATTTCAAATTTCAAGCTCAGGCGCGACATGCCTATCGGGGTGCGCGTAACGCTGCGCAGGGAAAGGATGTATGAGTTTCTGGAAAGGCTTATTGCTGCAGCGTTGCCCAGGATCAGGGATTTTCGCGGTGTGAGCGGAAAGCTTGACGGACGTGGCAACTATACGCTTGGCATATCAGAACAGATCATATTCCCTGAGATTGATATTGACAAGATCAATAAAATACTGGGAATGGAGATCACTTTTGTGACCACTGCCGATACCGATGAAGAGGGCTTTGCACTACTCAGGGAGTTTGGAATACCATTCAAGAACGTAAAAAAGAATTAGAATATGGCAAAAGAGTCAATGAAGGCGCGTGAAATACGCCGTCAAAAACTGGTGGACCGGTACGCTGAAAAGCGGGCCAAACTTAAAGCGGAAGGTGATTACGTCGGATTAAGCCGTTTGCCCCGTAACAGCAACCCTATCCGTCTGCATAACCGCTGCAAGCTTACTGGCAGGCCAAAAGGGTATATAAGGCAATTCGGGATCAGCAGGATAACATTCAGGGAAATGGCTTCAAAAGGCCTTATTCCCGGAATCAGAAAAGCTAGTTGGTAAATAAATATTATATAAAATAACAGAGAGATGACAGATCCGATAGCAGATTATCTTACGCGGCTGAGGAACGCCCTGGGGGCAAAGCATAAGATCGTTGAGATTCCTGCTTCCAACGTGAAAAAAGATATAACCAAAATTCTTCATGAGAAAGGTTACATTCTGAATTATAAGTTCCAGGATGACGGTGTTCAGGGAACCATTAAGATAGCCCTTAAATATCATCCTGAAACCCGGCAACCAGCCATCAAGTCTCTTCGCCGCGTCAGCAGGCCCGGCCTCAGACAGTATCGGGGCAAGGACAAGCTGCCCAGGGTGCTTAACGGACTGGGTATAGCTATCCTTTCGACTTCACAGGGTGTGATGACCGATAAGGAGGCCCGCAAGAAGAGCATCGGAGGTGAGGTATTGTGTTACGTATATTAAAATTTTTATATAAGAAATGTCAAGAATAGGAAATTTACCGGTAGAGATACCTGAAAAAGTAACTGTTTCGGTCGACAAGAACAACCTCGTAACCGTTAAGGGGCCGCTTGGAGAACTGTCAGAACAGGTAGACGGGCGAATTGATGTCAAGGTGGAGGATAACCAGGTGGTGTTGTCACGTTCGTCGGAAGACAACCAGTCGAAATCGATGCACGGATTGTACCGGGCCCTTGTTTACAATATGGTTGAAGGGGTTTCGAAAGGTTATGAGATTAAACAGGAGCTGGTTGGAGTTGGGTTCAGGGCCGAGGCAAAGGGCCAGGTTCTTGAGCTCAGCCTTGGGTATTCACATGACATCTTTTTTGAGATTCCTTCAGAGGTGAAGGTTGAGGCGAAGACTGAAAGGCGGAGCAACCCGATCATTACCCTTAAAAGCATCGACAAGCAGTTGATTGGCCAGGTTGCAGCCAAGATAAGGTCTTTCCGCAAGCCCGAGCCGTACAAAGGCAAGGGAGTGAAATTTGTAGGAGAACATATCAGGAAGAAGGCCGGCAAATCTGCAAGTGTATAATTATTATTTTCAAAACAGATAATCAATCATGGCTTTAACTAAGCTTAAGAGAAGAAAGCGGATAAAAATGAGGATCCGCAGACATGTTTCGGGAACCCAGGAACGGCCCAGAATGTCGGTTTTCCGTAGCAACCGCGACGTGTATGTGCAACTTATCGACGATTTGAACAAAACGACATTAGTTGCTGCATCATCCAGGGAAAAGAGTGTTGAGGAAGCAGGCAAGGTAACCAAAACGGAACAGGCAAAACTCGTTGGAAAACTGATTGCCGAAAAATCTCTTGAGAAAGGGATATCAACAGTGATATTTGACAGAAATGGCTATTTGTATCATGGCAGGGTAAAAGCTTTGGCTGATGCCGCCAGGGAAGCAGGATTAAAATTTTAATTATGTCAACAACAATAAGAAAAGTAAAAACCAGTGATCTGGAACTGAAAGACCGCGTTGTAAGCATTCAGCGTGTTACCAAAGTCACCAAGGGTGGCCGCACCTTCAGCTTTTCTGCCATAGTTGTGGTGGGGAATGAGGACGGAATTGTAGGGTACGGACTGGGTAAGGCCAATGAGGTTACAACTGCTATATCCAAAGGTATCGAGGATGCCAAAAAGAACCTTGTCAGGGTGCCGATCCACAAGGGTACGATACCTCATGAGCAGGTTGCCAAATATGGAGGGGCAAGGGTTTTTCTCAAGCCGGCATCACATGGTACGGGAGTAGTAGCGGGCGGTGCGATGCGTGCGGTGCTTGAAAGTGTCGGGATTACCGACGTGCTTGCAAAATCCAAGGGATCATCCAACCCTCACAACCTTGTAAAGGCTACCTTCGATGCACTTATGCAGATGCGGGATGCACATACGGTTTCTGAATTGAGAGGGGTGCCGCTTGAAAAAGTTTTTAACGGATAGATTATACTGATACGTCATGGCAAAGATTCGGATTACACAGGTAAAAAGTAAGATTAAAAGTTCACAGCGCCAGAAAAGGACACTGGAGGCTCTGGGCCTCAAAAGGATCAGCAGCAGTGTTGAGGCGGAATCAACACCCCAGGTGCTGGGCATGGTTGAAAAGGTGCGTCATTTGATAAAGGTCGAAAAGGTTAAATAAATAAATCACATAATTGATTATGGATCTTAGTAATTTAAAACCCGCGAAAGGGGCAGTAAAGCGCAACAAAAGGCTGGGCAGGGGTGAAGGATCCGGAAGGGGTGATACTGCAACAAAGGGACACAAAGGGCAGAAATCACGGTCCGGGTACAGCAAGCAGGCAGGCTTTGAGGGTGGCCAGATGCCCCTTCAGAGGAGGGTGCCCAAATACGGGTTTAAGAATATAAACCGCAAGTCCTACAAGGGAATAAACCTTGATGTATTGCAGGGGATGGCCGACCGGACCGGGGTAACATCTGTCGATGTACAGTCGCTGATCAATGCCGGTTTTGCATCACGAAATGATATGATTAAGATACTCGGAAACGGCAAGCTGGATGCAAAACTTGAAGTTAAAGCCCATGCTTTTTCCAGGTCGGCACAGGAGGCAATCGAAAAATCAGGTGGCACAGCTGTAAAAATTTAAAGTTCCATGAAGAAATTCATCGAGACCATAAAAAATATTTTCAAGATTGAGGATCTTCGGTCCCGGATTTTATATACCCTGGGGATATTGATGATCTACCGCCTGGGTTCTTTTGTTGTACTGCCGGGAATAGATCCGTCAGAACTTGCTGCACTTCAGGCGCAGACAGCCGACGGCATTCTGGGACTGCTCGATATGTTCTCGGGGGGAGCTTTTGCCAATGCATCAATATTCGCACTCGGGATAATGCCCTATATATCGGCATCTATCGTTGTGCAGCTTTTGGGCATTGCAATTCCGTATTTTCAGCGACTGCAGAGGGAAGGTGAGAGCGGAAGGAGAAAAATCAACCAGATCACAAGGTATCTTACCGTTCTGATCCTGATATTCCAGGGCCCCGCATATCTGACAAACCTCCGGGCGCAGGTTCCACAGGCATTTGTCCTGGAAGGACCTATGTTCTGGGCATTCCTTGTGATAATACTTATATCCGGGACCATGTTCGTGATGTGGCTTGGTGAGCGGATTACCGATAAGGGAATTGGCAATGGTATTTCTCTTATTATCATGGTAGGGATCATTGCACGTCTTCCGTTTGCCCTGGCTGCCGAATTTTTTGCAAAGCTCGAGCAGCAGGTTGGCGGCGGACTTATTATGTTTATTGTAGAGATGGTTGTTTTGTTCTTTGTTTTCATGGGAACAATCCTTCTTGTACAGGGTACAAGAAGGATACCTGTACAGTATGCCAAGCGTATAGTCGGCAACAAGCAGTACGGAGGGGTAAGGCAGTATATACCGCTTAAGGTGAACTCAGCCGGTGTTATGCCTATAATATTTGCACAGGCGCTGATGTTTATTCCCCTTACGCTGTCAAGTTTCGCGCCAACAGATACCATGACCGGCTTTGCCGCGGCTTTTAGCAATTTCACCGGCTTCTGGTACAACTTTACATTTGCTGTTCTTATTATACTTTTTACATATTTCTATACGGCCGTTACAATAAATCCCTCACAGATGGCTGAGGATATGAAGAGAAACGGAGGATTCATACCCGGGGTAAAACCGGGTAAGAAAACTGTTGAGTTTCTTGATACCATTATGTCGAGGATTACCCTCCCCGGGTCAATATTCCTTGCAATTGTGGCTATTTTGCCGGCATTTGCAATGCTTGCCGGTGTTAATTCCCAGTGGGCCCAGTTTTACGGAGGGACCTCGTTGCTTATCATGGTGGGCGTGGTACTCGACACCCTGCAGCAGATAGAGAGCCATTTGCTGATGAGGCATTATGACGGTCTGATGAAAACAGGCAGAATTAAGGGAAGAAGCGGGGGAGGCGCTATCTGACCTGAAATAATAATACAAGTTCTTTGATGTTGGATGACAGGACAAGGGAAGCGATTGAGATCATGCGGGAGTGTAACCTGCTTGTTTCACGTACGCTGGCAGAGGTCGCCGCTATTGTGGCACCAGGCGTGACGACCCTTGAACTTGACCGTACAGCAGAACAATATATACGTGATAACGGTGCGGAGCCTGGTTTCAAAGGTTATAACGGGTTTCCTAAAACACTCTGTACATCGGTCAATTCGCAGGTTGTCCATGGCATACCGTCTGACTATGTCCTGAAAGAGGGGGATATCGTGTCGGTCGATTGCGGTGTAAAGATGAAAGGGTTTTACGGCGATACTGCCTACACCTTTGCAGTGGGTGAGGTTGACCGGCATGTGGCAGAGTTGCTCAGAATAACCTGCGAAGCTCTTTACCGGGGAATTGAGCAGGCTGTAAAGGGTAAAAGGATCGGAGATATAGGTTACGCTGTCCAGAAACACGCTGAGGGTGCTGGGTTTACGGTTGTGCGTGAAATGGTTGGGCACGGGATTGGTACCAACCTGCATGAAGATCCTGAAGTTCCCAACTACGGTAAACGGGGGAGAGGTCCGCTCCTGAAGGAAGGTATGGTTTTGTGTATCGAACCCATGATAAATCTCGGGGGCCGTATGATCATGCAGGAACCTGATGGATGGACGATACGGACAAGGGATAACAAACCATCGGCGCATTATGAGCTTGCAGTTGCAGTAACCGGGAACTCTGCTGATATCCTGTCAACATTTGAGTATATTGAAGAAGTCTTATTAACCAAAAACAAAGGTTTACCATGGCAAAACAAAAGGCCATAGAACAGGATGGAACAATCGTTGAAGCCTTATCCAATGCGATGTTTAAGGTTGAACTTGAGAATGGGCATACAATTATTGCCCATATTTCCGGGAAGATGAGGATGCACTATATCAAGATCCTCCCGGGCGACAAGGTCAAAGTTGAGATGTCACCTTACGACCTTACAAAAGGAAGAATTTCTTACAGGTATAAATAATTAAAAACAATCGGTTATGAAGGTCAGGGCCTCAGTTAAGAAGAGAAGTGCGGAATGCAAGATAGTTCGCAGGAAAGGACGTTTGTATGTAATTAACAAAAAAAATCCCAAGTTTAAGCAAAGACAGGGATAAAATGACCGGATTCCCGGCCCGCGCAATTTGCGCCGGGTAGCCGGAACAGATAAATATTCTTCAATGCAACCAAATTAAAATTAAATACAGATTATGGCAAGAATTGTCGGTGTAGATTTACCAAAAAACAAAAGGGGTGAGGTAGGACTCACCTATATCTACGGGATAGGACGCAGCACAGCCCGGCAAATACTGAGTGAGGCCGGAATAGACTGGAGTATAAAGGTGAAGGACTGGGATGACAGCCAATTGTCGGGTATCAGGAATATCATCAATGAAAAGCTTAAGGTAGAAGGTGAACTGCGTTCATCCGTACAGATGAATATCAAACGCCTGATGGACATCGGGTGTTACCGGGGCATCCGCCACCGTATCGGATTGCCTGTGCGGGGACAGAGCACCAAGAACAATGCAAGGACCCGCAAGGGCAGAAAGAAAACTGTTGCCAACAAGAAAATGGCAACCAAATAAATAGTTAAATATGGCTAAAAAAACAGGTACATCAAGAAAGAGGGTCGTCAAGGTGGAGCCCGTAGGTCAGGCCCATATACATGCTTCATTCAACAATATTATTGTTACCCTTACAAATAACAACGGACAGGTCATTTCATGGTCGTCTGCCGGGAAAAACGGGTTTCGAGGTTCAAAGAAGAACACTCCTTATGCCGCCCAGGTATCAGCGGCCGATTGTGCCAAGAAAGCTTATGACCTGGGGCTGCGCAAAGTAAAGGTTTTTGTCAAGGGACCCGGTTCGGGCCGTGAATCTGCCATAAGGACAATACATACATCCGGAATAGAGGTTACCGAGATAGTTGACGTAACCCCTTTACCACACAACGGTTGTCGTCCGCCCAAACGCAGGCGTGTATAAATGGAACTGATTGAGAAAATATAATAATCTATTTTAAGAAATGGCAAGATACAGAGGACCAAGAACCAAAATCGCAAGAAAATTCGGCGAACCGATATTCGGAGCTGACAAAGTACTTGAAAAAAAGAACTATCCTCCCGGAATGCATGGTAATATGAGGAAACGCAAGAAAACTTCCGAGTATGGTGTGCAGTTACAGGAAAAACAGAAGGCAAAATACACATACGGTATCCTGGAGCGCCAGTTCTCCAACCTTTTCAAGAAAGCATCCCGGGCCAAAGGCATTACCGGTGAAGTTCTTCTTCAGCTTCTTGAATCCAGGCTTGATAACATGGTTTACCGAATGGGTATAGCACCTACCAGGGCTGCTGCGCGTCAGCTTGTAACTCACAGGCACATAACTGTTGACGGGAAGGTTGTGAATATTCCCTCCTATCTGGTCAGGGCCGGCCAGTATGTTGGTGTCAGGGAGAAGTCAAAATCACTCGAGGTCATCACCGAATCACTCAGCGGGAGAAAAAGGAATGTTTACTCATGGATAGAATGGAATTCGGAACAGATGAGAGGAAGGTTTTTGAATATGCCTGAAAGGGAAGATATCCCCGAAAACATAAAAGAACAATTGATTGTAGAATTGTACTCAAAATAAAATTGTAATGGCAGTATTAGCATTTCAGAAACCAGAACAAGTCATAATGATCGAATCTACCGATATGGTCGGGAAATTCGAATTCCGTCCTCTCGAACCGGGCTATGGGATCACAATTGGGAATGCGCTTAGAAGGGTTTTGCTTTCCTCGCTTGAGGGGTATGCAATTACATGGATCAAGATAGCAGGTGTGGACCATGAATTTTCGACCATAACCGGCGTTCTCGAAGATGTGACTGAAATTATCCTTAACCTCAAACAGGTAAGGTTCAAAAAACAGATTGAAGATACTGAAGGAGAGAAGGTAACGATCTCGATATCCGGCCAGGATGAAATCAAGGCAGGCGACCTCACCAAGTTCCTGAGTGGTTTTGCGGTTCTTAATCCCGAGCACGTTATTTGCCATATGGAACCTGACACAAAGCTGCAGCTTGAGTTGAATATTTCAAAAGGCCGCGGATACGTTCCATCAGAGGAGAACAAACCTGCCGATACCGAATTCGGCCTGGTAGCTATGGATTCGATATTCACTCCTATTAAGAATGTGAAATACACAGTAGAGAATTACCGGGTGGAGCAGAAAACAGACTATGAGAAGCTGATTTTTGAGATACAGACCGATGGTTCTATTCATCCCAAGGATGCACTTAAGGAATCAGCAAAAATTCTCATCTATCACCTGATGCTTTTTTCTGATGAAAAGATAACCCTGGAAACTGATGAGAAATTTGCCAACGAAGAGTTTGATGAAGAGGTTCTCCATATGAGGCAACTTCTTAAGTCGAGGCTTGTGGACCTGGACCTTTCGGTTCGTGCCCTGAACTGCCTGAAAGCTGCAGAAGTTGAGACGCTAGGCGACCTTGTCAAGTTTAACAAGAATGACCTGCTTAAATTCAGGAATTTCGGGAAGAAGTCACTTACCGAGCTTGATGAGCTTCTTGAATCGATGAACCTTACGTTCGGGATGGATATATCAAAGTATAAATTAGACAAGGATTAATAGAAATGAGACACAGAAAGAAGTTAAATCATTTGGGGAGGACCAGTTCTCACAGGAAGGCCATGCTGGCAAATATGGCTTCTTCGCTTATTCTGCACAAAAGGATCACTACAACTGTTGCCAAGGCGAAGGCATTAAGGATATATGTGGAACCACTTATCACCAGGTCGAAAGATGATTCCACCCACTCAAGGAGGATGGTTTTCAGCTATCTGAAAAACAAGTTTGCTGTTTCTGAACTTTTTCGTGAAGTTTCGCTAAAGGTTGCCGACCGCCCGGGAGGATATACAAGGATATTGCGTACCGGAAACCGGCTTGGCGACAATGCCGATATGTGCATAATCGAGTTGGTTGATTACAACGAGAATATGCTGGAAGCACAGAAGGAGAAAAAGCCTGCAGCCAAGCGCAGCAGAAGAGGACGCAGGGGCAGGGGAGCCGCTGCCGGTGAAGCTCCGGCTGCCGGTGAAGCCAGGAAGACTGTTCCTGAGAAGGATGTTAAGACAGAAGACATAGCTGAAGAAGCCCCCGAAGCAGAAGAGAAGAAGGATGAAGCTCCGGCCGCAGAAGAGAAGAAGGAGGAAGCTCCGGTCGCAGAAGAGAAGAAGGAGGAAGCTCCGGCCGCAGAAGATAAGATTGAAGAAGCCCCTGCTGCAGAAGAGAAGAAGGAGGAAACTCCCGATGACAAAGAGAAGCCTTCCGATGAAGAGAAATCCTGACAATAAGATATAGGTCACCTTCAAGTACAAAAGGATGAGGATATTGATCCTTGTCCTTTTTGTTAAACAATAATTAATTACTAAAAATTCTAATACTATGGGACAAATTGCCCGGATACATGCCAGACAAATTCTTGATTCCCGCGGGAATCCAACAGTTGAAGTTGAAGTTATAACCGAAAGCGGTTTCTTCGGACGTGCTGCCGTACCTTCAGGAGCCTCTACAGGTGTTCACGAAGCAGTGGAACTGCGTGATGGTGACAAGACTAAATATTTAGGTAAAAGCGTTGAGAATGCTGTTAATAACGTCAATACGGTAATCAATGACGAGCTGACAGGATATGATGTACAGGATCAGAATGGTATTGATGAGGCTATGATAAGGCTTGACGGCACAGAAAATAAAGGAAAGCTTGGAGCCAATGCTATCCTTGGAGTGTCACTCGCTGTTGCACGTGCTGCTGCCGCCTCGACCGGACAAGACCTTTTCAGGTATATTGGCGGTGTAAATGCCAATACTCTCCCTGTTCCAATGATGAATATCCTTAACGGAGGATCACATGCCGATAATAAGATCGACATCCAGGAGTTTATGATAATGCCTGTTGGTGCATCTTCATTCTCAGAAGCTCTTCGCATGGGAGCAGAAGTGTTTCACAACCTCAAGAATGTTTTGAAAAAAAGCGGGCATTCGACCAATGTTGGCGATGAGGGTGGTTTTGCCCCGAACCTCGGATCAAACGAAGAGGCGATAGAGGTTGTACTTGAAGCAGTCAAGCAGGCAGGTTACAAACCCGGTGAGGACATTGTAATAGCTCTTGATGCCGCGGCATCTGAGTTCTACAATAAAGAAAAGAAAGTGTACGAGTTTGAGTCTACCGGACAAACATTTACCAATACACAGCTTGTAGATTTCTGGAAAGATTGGGTTGAGAAATATCCCATCGTTTCAATTGAGGACGGCTTTGACGAGGATGACTGGGAAGGCTGGAATGCCCTTTACAGGGCTGTAGGTGACAAAGTTCAGCTTGTTGGCGACGACCTTTTTGTGACAAATGTGAAACGTTTGCAAAGAGGTATTGATGAGGGATCTGCCAATTCCATCCTCATCAAGGTGAACCAGATCGGAACTCTCACCGAAACTATTAATGCCGTTCAGCTTGCAACTCAGCACCGGATGACATCGGTTATTTCGCACCGGTCGGGAGAGACCGAAGACAACTTTATTGCCGACCTGGCAGTAGCCCTGAACACGGGCCAGATCAAGACAGGCTCGGCTTCCCGCTCTGACAGGGTTGCCAAGTACAACCAGCTTCTCCGGATAGAGGAGACACTGGGGGACCTTGCGAAATATCCCGGTAAGAGCTTCAGGTATTTCAGGAAATAGGGTTGGGTTTTATATCATAATTTAATCGGGGGCTTCAGGCCCCCTTTTTTTTGTCCGGACAATATGGGACTTTGCCAGGGGTGTTATTTCTGCGATGCAGGTCAGAATATTTTGCATAATTGATGATTTTTGTTAGTTTTATCTTTTTATGACATTTATCATATAATTTGCGATTATGGACCCGATAAAGAAGAAGTTTGTTGAAAAAGCTTTGCCAAAGGTTGCAGAGCTGAAAAAGTTGCTGGCCGATCATTCAGATAAAGTTATTGGCGAGGTTACCATTGGAAGCGTGCTCAGAGGCATGAAAGGAACTGTCAGCCTCCTTTGCGATACTTCAAAGCTCGATCCTGAAGAAGGTATCCGTTTCAGGGGTTATTCCATCCCTGAACTTCGGGAGAAACTTCCCAAAAGGAATCCGGAGGGGGAACCACTTCCTGAAGGTTTGTTTTATTTGATGTTGCTCGATGAGCTACCGACAAAGGAAGATGTTGATGCGCTCAGCAAGGAGTGGGATTCCCGGTCAGAACTGCCCGGTTATGTTTATAAGGTGCTGGATGCATTTCCAACCGATACCCGCCCGATGATTCAGTTTTCATCAGCCATACTTGCTATGGCAAGAGATTCAAAGTTTATGGCAGCCTATCTGGATGGTATGGGTAAACAGGAACACTGGGACCAGACCTATGAGGATGTAATGGATCTGATAGCAAGGCTTCCCAGGGTTGCCGCCTATATCTACCGCCGAATGTATCATGATAACAAACATATCGATCCTGATCCTTCTCTGGACTGGGCTGCAAACCTTGCCCATATGATGGGATACGATAATTATGAAGTCCAACGACTTCTTCGTCTTTACATGTTTCTTCATTCAGACCATGAGGGAGGGAACGTCTCGGCGCATACAACCCATCTTGTCGGTTCAGCCCTCAGCAATCCCTATTATTCATTTGCTGCAGGTATGGCCGGACTTGCCGGACCGCTACACGGGTTTGCAAACCAGGAGGTCATCAGGTGGATGTTCAACATGATCGAAGAGATTGGTCCGGCATGCGATGACAAGGATAAGATAAGGAAATATGTACTGCACCAGATTGAGGAAGGCAAGGTAATACCTGGTTACGGACATGCTGTGCTGCGCAAAACAGATCCCAGGTTCACCGCCCAGCTTGATTTTGGCCAGAAATACCTGCCAGATGATCCATGGCTGATTACAATGAGATGCCTCTTTGAAGTGGTGCCGGAAGTTCTGGGCAGCATTAGCAAGATAAAGAATCCCTGGCCCAATGTAGATGCAGGGTCAGGAGTGTTGCTGATGCATTACGGAATTAAGCAATTTGATTTTTATACGGTACTTTTCGGGGTATCACGTTCTCTTGGCGTACTAGCCTCACTTTGCTGGGACAGGGCATACGGATTACCTATTGAGAGACCTACATCACATCCGCTTGACTGGTTTAAAAAACAGGCAGGCATGTAATTTGTTACTGGCCAAAGACAGAACCGGCTAATAAATGCCGGTTTTTCTTTTCTTCTGTGTACTCTGTAGACAAGAAATAGTAAATTAGCAGGGTTGAACAGAAAACTCTTTGCCGACAGTGAAATTCTACCGTCAATCTTTAGATGCTGCATATATCCTCCCCGATCTGAAGCCGCGTTGGTGCCCCGGACTCCCGACAGCTTCGGGTAAAGCTTTAAGATTGCTGGTAATTGTGTCTTTTGTCTTTTTAACCCATCTTGCCGGTCTGGCAGGAACAGGAAATAATATCAGGATCACCGGCTACAGTCTTAACGAGGGATTGTCGCAGATCGCGGTCAATACTATGATGATTGATTCCTACGGGTTCCTGTGGATAGGCACCCAATACGGCCTGAACAAATTTGACGGTTACGGATTCAGGGTATATAAACATCAGCCGTCGGATAGAGAGTCATTGTCCAATAGTACCATAAACGCGTTAATTGAAGATAATCACGGTTATATCTGGGTTGCAACGGAAGACGGCCTTAACAGGTTTGACAGGAGAAGTGAGTCCTTTAAGGTTTACCGGAATGAGCCGGATAATATACATTCGCTGAGCCACAACAACGTTATGGGTGTATATGATGACAGATCGGGTACCATATGGGTGAAGACACCGCTGGGGATTGACAGGTTTGACCCGGAAACAGGCATCTTTGAACACATTGATTACCATTCCCATCCTGAGGGTGTTTCATATTTTAGCGGACATGTTCCCATCTACGAAGATTCTTTCGGCAGAATGTGGTTCGGTTCGGGTAACGGACTGGGTTTACTGGACCGGATGGGGAGAAAGGTAACAGTATACAGTCATGATCCGGATGATCCCGGTTCGATCAGCAGTAACATTGTCCGGTCTGTTTTTGAGACCTCGGGAGGTGAGCTGCTTATCGGCACTGACAACGGACTTAATGTTTTCTATCCGGGCATGCAGCAATTCGAGGTCTATTTTCCTACAGGCTCTTTTCCCGGCCTTCCCGGGGCAGATCGCATCAACAATATCTTTGAAGACGGTAACGGAGTAATCTGGGCAGGCACAAATGAGGGACTTCTTTCCTTTTCTCCGGACAAGGGTGGTTTTAAGGCCTTTACTGACGACAGGAACAATTCACCCTTCATGAATGTTGAGGTGACAACAATGCTTGAAGACAATTCCGGAAATTTGTGGATCGGTACGTTGGGAGGATTATTTATGGCAGATAATAAGAACAAGTTCAGCCTGTACCGTATTGATGACTTCATGCCTGAAGCTGCTCCTTCTGCCCGGCTTGTTGCCTCAATAAGCAAGTCGGGCGAGGACGGTCTGTTTGTTGGCACCTGGGGAGGAGGGCTCTTCAGGATTAACAGGGCCACCAATGATGCAGTGCACTTCTTCTCTGCTTCGCCATCACCTGTGCGACAGATCAGCAATGATTTTGTACATGTGATATTTTCCGGCAGTGATGGAAGAATAATCCTGGGAACAAGAGACGGGCTTGATATCTACAATGGAGAGGACAGGGGGTTCGTCCCTTTCTGTCCCTCAGATAACCAGGAGGACTGTTCAGTTTTCAACTCCAACAGGATATATTCAATTCTGGAAGATGCTGAGGGAACTTTATGGGTAGGTACCCGGAATGGCCTCTACTCATTTTACAACGGCAGGATGACAACCTTTATGCATGATCCTGACGATGATAATTCTATATCATCAAACCGGGTTCATGAAATTGTCGAATGCAGCGATGGATATATATGGCTGGCAACAGGTAACGGACTTAACCGGTTTGACAGGGAGACAGGGTTATTCGCCAGCTACCGGAAAAACCCTGAAATGGGCCGTTTTAGCCTGAGCAATAATGAGGTTACAACAATCTATGAAGATGCAGGCGGCAATATGTGGATAGGAACCATTGCCGGACTTAACAGGTTTTTCCCCGGAACAGGATCATTCACACTTTTTTCAGAGAAAGAAGGCCTGCCTGACAATCTGATATATTCAATAATTGAAGACAATAACGGGATGCTCTGGTTAAGTACCAATAAAGGTATTGCAAGGTTCGATCCTGATAGTTTTGAGGTGATCAGCTTTGATGTTGATGACGGTCTTCAGGATTATGAGTTCAACCTGGGAGCGGTATATAAGAGTGAAAGAGGTGAGATCTTTTTCGGAGGGGTTTCGGGCTTCAACAGTTTTTATGCCGATTCAATCAGGTTCAATGATTATGTGCCGCATGTGGCAATTACTTCATTCATAGTACATACATCAGAAGGTGAGAAGAAGATACCGGTAACCGGAGTGGAGGAGATAGTCCTGCAACCTGATGAGAATTCATTCAGTATTGAATTTGCAGCTCTTGATTATACAAGACCGGGCAGGAACAGGTATGCGTACAAAATGGAGGGGCTTGGAGATGGCTGGATATATTCGGGCAACAGAAGGATAGCCGGTTTCAGCCGTATGCGTCCGGGCGTCTATACTTTCAGGGTCAGGGGCTCCAATAATGACGGTGTTTGGAATGAAGAGGGTGCATCTGTCAGGATAGTGATTATATCCCCCTGGTGGAGATCGGTCTATTCCTATCTTTTCTATGGTGCAGCCATGCTTGGCCTGATATACCTGATTGTGCTTTTCAGCACCAGCAAACTTCGCGTTGCAAACCAGATACTGAGGGAAAAAGAGCAAGCCTCGAAAGAGATAGCACGGCAGAAGGAGGAGCTCTCACTAAAGAACAGGAACATTACTGACAGTATTAATTACGCAAGAAGGATACAGATGGCAATGATGCCTAAAACAAGACAGCTTCAGAGGCTTTTTTACGAATCATTTATCTTCTACAGCCCCAAAGACATAGTAAGCGGTGACTTCTTCTGGGTAAGCAAAAGGAAAGAGAAGGTATTTATCGCGGTTGTGGATTGTACCGGACATGGAGTACCGGGCGCATTCATGTCAATTATCGGTTACGAACTTCTCAGGAATATTATTAATGTCAAAGGAATTGAAAGCCCTGCTGACATCCTGAATGAACTGAGTGTTGATTTTTCAGAAATTTTTGACAGTGAAGGTGAAAAGGATTATACGTTTCGTGACGGAATGGATATCGGTTTTTGTGTAATTGACAGGAAAACCGCAACCCTTGAATTTGCAGGGGCTTTTTCTCCCCTGTACCTCATCAGGGACATGTCAATCACAGAGATAAAGGGTAACCGTTTTTCAGTTGGGCTCATGGAGGATCTTATAGAAGAGAAGTTTGTTAATCATAGTGTACAGCTTGAGAAAAATGATATGATCTATATGTTCTCTGACGGTTATCCTGACCAGTTCGGTGGTGAGGCCGGCAAAAAGTTCAAATTCAGAAGATTCAGGCACCTGTTACTCAATATTCATACGCATCCGGCCAGGGAACAGCATAATCTCCTTCAGCAAAGCATAACACAATGGATGGGTAATCATGAACAGGTCGATGATATTCTTGTTATAGGTGTAAAACCCGGTCTTGGCCCTGAATGAATAACCACAGTTTCAACTACCCGGCAACAGGTTTGTTATTTTTTCAATAAGCACCTCAACCTGGAAAGGTTTGCTGATATAATCATCCATTCCGGCAGATAGGCACTTTTCCCTGTCGCCATGAAGGGCGTTTGCGGTAATTGCTATTATCGGCGTGTGGGAGTTGGTTGTGGCTTCAATCTCGCGAATTTTTCTGGTGGCAACAAAACCATCAATAACCGGCATCTGAACATCCATCAGTATTATATCATATTTTGATGTACCAAACTTATCCAGCGCTTCTTTACCATTATTTGCAACATCAATGTTCCTGATGTATTTGTTAAGGCTCAGGACCACGATCTTTTGGTTAATGGTATTATCTTCAACAAGAAGAACATTGGCATTTTTCAGCTTTTCGCGTTTGCTTTTGATGTCTTTTTCCGCCAGTTTTGCCTGAGGAACTTCTGCCTTTCCCTCAGTGGCCAGGGTCGAAGCTGTCCTGAATGGCAGTGTGAACAGAAACACCTGGTTTTTATCTTTTGTCTGCAATACATGAAGCCTGCCGCCCAGCTGCAGTATTATCTTCCGGGCAATATTCAGGTCGAGGTTATTAATGATGTTTACATAATTTTGTGCAACAAACCCCGATCCCCTTTCTGTATGCTCTTTATTGGCCTGGGAGAGATCAATCGGCTTGTCGGTCCGCAGTTCCACCCTGACTTCTGTAATATCGGATATCTGCCCGTGTATATCGGCCGTAATATTAATATTTATTTTGCCCGGCCTCTTGTTTTTCAGTATTGTTTCAATGAGGTTGAGGAAAACCTGTTTGAGTCTTACGGGATCTCCCTCCAGGTCCTTGCTTTTCAGCTTCTCGTCAACTGAAAGGTTAAAGTCCACCACCGGCTCCTTCTGAACCGTGAACAGGCGTATTGAGCTCTTGATTGTTGAGTGCAGGTTAAAATGGGTCTTCTCCGCACTCTTTTTGCTCTCGATATCGACTTCGGTTATTTCAGCAATATTCTCTATGGTGCTTACCAGGTTGTTTGCAGAGGCAATGATAGTTTCCATCATCTCTTTTTGTTCTGGAGTAAGGTTCACCTTGTTTACCATGTGCCCGACCAGCATTATATTACTCAACGGTGTACGGATCTGGTGCGAAAGTTTGCTGATGAATGATTCTTTGAGCTTGGTCTCATTTCTGGCCTCAAGGAGTTGTAATTCAAGTGCCCTGAGGTAATTTATCCTGTAATATTCAAACACTACAGCCAGGAGGTACATCGCCGCATACAGCCCGATGAATCTGGTAATGAAAGTAGTTGAAAAATCGGGCCTGTAGACTAATGTTTCCGGGAGCACAAAGAACAGGGCACCTGCTATGAGAAATACCAGCGATACGGCGGTCCCGTTCGTGATTCCCAGGATAAAAATTGACAGAACAGGGAGGACAGTAAACCAGATAATCACAGAGCTGTCGGTATGGTCTGTTGCAAACATGGCAAACAGTACCAAAATTACCAGCGTCAGGTTGAATTTAGCAGCGACAGTATACCTGCCTGTATTTTTTACGTATCTGATGGTTGATAACACCAAAGCTGAGGAGGCAAGGATTACCGAGCCGTAAATAAACTCACCACGAATAAAAGCAATGATGCTGAAGACAAAGAACATGATAAAGCCGGCAAAGCTCAACATGTTGATAAACATAATGTTGCTCATAACCCGCTCATCGTACTTTTCCTGCAACCCGGAACTTAAAAATCCTGCTAGTTTATTCAAAAGATTCATGATCTGCTATTTTGCAGCCTTACCCGCATTGGTCCGCCAGTTTTATTATAATCAAAAGTAATAAAAAACTGTGACAGCCTCTCTTTTTATTTTGCCAAAATAGTGAATGGATACTGTCTTTTGATATTTTTGTACAGGTTTAATGATTCAGATCCGGGTGCCGGTAAATAATAATTGATAATTAGGTTTATGAGTGACGACAAGAAGGTTATTTTTTCGATGGTGGGGGTAAGTAAAACCTGGCCTCCACACAAAAAGGTTCTAAATAACATATATCTCTCCTTTTTCTACGGGGCAAAGATCGGTATAATCGGCCTCAACGGATCGGGCAAGTCAACCCTGCTTAAGATAATTGCCGGCAGGGAAAAACCAACTGAAGGCGATGTGGTATTCTCTACTGGATACCGGGTGGGTTTGCTGGAGCAGGAACCGGTACTTGACCCCTCAAAGACTGTTCGCGAAATCGTTATGGAAGGTGTACATGAGGTGGCAGGGCTGCTGAACGAGTATGAAGAACTTAATTCGCGGTTTGCAGAACCTATGGAAGATGATGAGATGAACAAGCTGATCGAACGTCAGGGTGAGCTTACCGAGAAGATTGACAACCTCGGTGGCTGGGACCTGGACAGCAAGCTGGAACGTGCCATGGACGCACTGAGGTGCCCGGAAGGTGAAAGCCCAGTTACACACCTGTCCGGAGGCGAGGCCCGGCGTGTTGCTCTGTGCAGGCTTCTACTTGAGGAGCCTGAGATACTGCTGCTTGATGAACCGACCAACCATCTTGATGCTGAGTCGGTTCACTGGCTTGAGCAGCACCTGAAGCAATACAAGGGTACCGTGATTGCCATAACCCACGACAGGTACTTTCTCGACAATGTAGCCGGCTGGATCCTTGAGCTTGACAGGGGAGAAGGAATCCCCTGGAAAGGGAACTACTCCTCATGGCTGGAGCAAAAGTCAAAGCGGCTTGCCATGGAGGAGAAATCTGCGAGCAAGAGGCAGAAGACACTTGAGAGGGAGTTGGAATGGGTGAGGATGGCGCCCAAAGCGCGTCATGCCAAATCAAAAGCAAGGCTGTCTGCATATGACAAGCTCCTGAATGAGGATGTAAAGCAGAAGGAGGAGCGGCTTGAGATATTCATTCCTAACGGCCCCCGGCTTGGCGATAAGGTGATAGAGGCCAGGAATGTTGCCAAGGCCTATGGCGACAAGCTGCTGTTCGAAGATCTCAACTTTATGCTTCCTCCTGCCGGGATAGTAGGTATAATAGGGCCTAACGGGGCCGGTAAGACCACCCTTTTCAGGATGATAACGGGAGGTGAGAAGCCCGATAAAGGGGATTTTATTATTGGCGATACTGCGAAGGTTGCATATGTTGACCAGGCCCATGCGGCAATTGACCAGGAAAAAACGGTTTTCGAGGTTATTTCCGATAACAGCGAACAGGTTCAACTGGGTGGCCGGTCGATGAACGCAAGGGCATATGTAGCAAGATTCAACTTTACGGGAGCTGACCAGGAGAAGAAGTGCGGTGTGCTGTCGGGAGGCGAAAGGAACAGGTTGCACCTTGCACTGACACTTAAGGAGAATGCCAATGTTCTCCTGCTCGACGAGCCTACAAACGACATTGATGTGAATACACTTCGTGCATTGGAAGAGGGACTTGAGAGCTTCGCCGGTTGCGCGGTCATTATTTCTCATGACCGGTGGTTCCTTGACAGGGTCGCGACCCACATACTGGCATTTGAGGGCGAATCGAGGGTTTACTGGTTTGAGGGCAGCTATTCGGAGTATGAGGAGAACCGCCGCAAAAGGCTTGGAGATGAAGGGCCCAGAAGGATACGCTACCGGAAACTGACATCATAACTAAATCAACCAATTAATACTATCTTTGTCCGCTGGGAATAAACTGTGTTATAAATGTCGCAAAAACCTTCGGTACCAAAGGGAACCCGTGATTTCCTGCCTGTGGAGATGGCCGGGAGAAACCATATTTTCGATACCATCAGGAACGTATTTGATCTGTATGGTTACGTTCCCATCGAAACCCCTGCCATGGAGAATCTTTCTTCCCTGCTTGGTAAATATGGAGAGGAAGGGGACAAACTGCTGTTCAGGATACTAAATTCAGGTGATTTCATGGGCAAGCTTCCGGAGAAGACGAAAAGCTCAGGCAACAGCAGCATTCTGGCAAATATGATCTGTGACCGGGGCCTGCGCTATGACCTTACGGTGCCATTTGCCAGGTTCGTTGTACAGCACCGCAGCAAACTCACCTTCCCCTTCAAGAGATACCAGATACAGCCTGTATGGCGGGCCGACAGGCCACAGAAGGGCCGCTACCGTGAATTCCACCAGTGCGATGTGGATGTGATTGGCAGTGACTCACTGCTTAACGAGGTGGAACTCGCAAGAATCATTGACGATGTATTCGTCAGGCTCGGCGTCAAGGTTGTGATCAAACTTAACAACAGAAAGGTTCTTACAGGTATTGCCGGGATGATTGGCCAGCAGGACAAGCTGACAGCCATAACCGTTGCAATTGATAAGCTTGAAAAAATTGGCCTTGACGGGGTCTGCCTGGAGATGGCGGAAAAAGGGATATCACCTGAAGCAATAGATAAACTGAAACCTCTGATAGTCATGACGGGCAGCAACAGTGAGAAACTGGAAAAGCTGGCCGCACTTTTTGATATAGAGGGGCCGGGCCGTGAAGGCACCCGTGAAATGAAAGAGGTGCTTGACATGCTTTCCCTTCTTGAAATAAAGAACAGGGTTGAATTTGATGTTGCCCTTGCCAGGGGATTAAACTATTACACCGGTACCATCTTTGAGGTTAAGTCAGCCGATGTGGAGATAGGAAGCATCTGCGGCGGCGGCCGGTATGACGATCTTACCGGTGTGTTCGGGCAAGAAGGATTGTCGGGTGTCGGCATCTCCTTCGGTGCCGACCGCATATATGATGTGATGATGCAGACCGGTGGTTTTCCGTCAGCCGTATCGGCATCAACTCGCCTGATGTTTGTAAATTTCGGGAAGAAGGAGGCCGCAGCCTGTCTCCTCCTCCTTGAAAAGCTGTGCAAATCAGGTATCAGCGCCGAGCTTTATCCCGACAGCGTCAAGCTGAAAAAACAGATGCAGTACGCCAATAACCTCAATATACCGTTTGTGGCTATGATTGGCGAGCAGGAGCTGAAGGATGGGACAGTTACCCTGAAGGACATGAAAACCGGAGCCCAGCAAACCATCCCCCAGGAGGAACTTGCCGCGAAGCTGGAGTGAGGAAAGGGCTAAAAAAATTCTGGTTGTTACTGCCGCAGAGATTCTGGAGGCATAATTAACTACCTTGCTGCAAATAGAACCGGACCTGAAAAAGGAATCAGAAGAGCCTTGAGATACCCAGGATTGTAAGGGGCCCCAGGAAGAACAGCCCGGTTATATAGGCTACCACATAGGCTTTGTTACGCTGAGCCAGTTTTGCAAGATATTCTGCCATGAATACAGGTATGTTCCTCAGCAGGGGTATCGAGTAGATAAGGATTATCGCAAAAAGATTAAAGAAAAGGTGTACAAGGGCAATCTGCAGGGCCAGCACTGCCAGTGGCCCGCTTATTGCCATAGCTGCAAGAAGGGCGGTAATGGTAGTTCCCACATTTCCTCCCAGGGTAAAAGGATATACCTGTTTAAGGGAGAAAAGCCCGCTGCCGGCCATAGGTACAATCAATGCTGTTGTAGTTGATGATGACTGGACCAGCACGGTTATGATACCTCCGGCACTCATTCCGGATATAGGGCCTCGTCCAAGGGTCTTGTGCATTATCTCCCGGGCACGGCCTACCATCACCTTCTGAAGGACCCTGCCAATAGCCTTGACAACAAAAAGAATCAATACGATGCCAATTATTATCAGAATAATACCAGACCATATGCCCGGCAACCATGAGACTGACTTACCCAATGCATCAGATGCCGGTGCCAGCATGGCCCCCAGCGGATTAAAGCTTGCCAGTTGACTTGAAGTTCCGGTAATGAACAGAGATGATACTGCAGCCGATGCTTTTTCAAGGGGACCAAAGAGCAGTTCTACCGGCAGCAGTATTACCACAGCCAGCAGGTTGAAACTGTCATGCACGGTTGCTGCCGAGAAGGCCCTGCGAAACTCCTCACCATCTCTTATATGCCCCAGGCTGACAATTGTACTTGTAAGCGAGGTGCCGATATTGGCTCCCATTGCCATGGGGATGGCAATACTGATGGGCATACCGCCGGCCACCATCCCAACAATTATTGAAGTTACTGTACTTGAGCTTTGTATCAGGGAGGTTGCAACTATCCCGATGATAAGCGCTATCAAGGGGTTTGATGCAAAAGTGAAAAGCACTTCAGCTCTCCCGGCCGAAGCGATCTTGAAACCGTCGCCGATTGCCCCGACTGCCGTAAGGAGCAGGTACACCAGGAAAGCGACTGCAGCCCATTCTATCCATCTGGACCTGGTAGCGGACTGAACTGCAGGAGCATATGAGGTTGATGACATCTTGTTTACCTGTTATCTTAACTATGGTAAACTTAATTCATGTCACCATAATATGACACAAATTATCGATTAAGAAATGGTTAATATTATGTGATCACAATGTTAATCTAATGTTAAGAGGTGTTCACGATAGATTCCTGCAGTCCCGGCCGCAGCGATCCTGAAGTCAGCGTCAGAGGCGATACGGCAGACACCCGGAAACAGTGTTTAATCATTGCGCATCGCAGCGGTAAGATTGCCGCCCCTGATCATCAGCAGGGAGGTGAGTGTTATCCAAAGAAGGCCATGGAGGAATATTGCCATGACGATAACCGCCAGAAAACCGGGGTTGATCTGCTGTGAACCGGGTATGAGCGAGGGCACAATGGCAATGAGCGCCGGCGGCACACCCGCCGCCAGTCCCCCACCCAGCAGCAGCAGGTATTCGCGCAGGATGATCATGGTGATCTGCGACCTCCTGTAGCCAAGGGATGCATACAGGGCCAGCTCGGTCCTCCTCTCGGCAATGGAACGTGCCATGACCACCGCCAGTCCGGCCACCCCGAGAAGTATTCCCAGGGCGCCAAGCATCATGAAGATGGCCAGGTAGGTGTTTTCAACCGAATTGAATTCATTAAGTCGCTCAGCCGCAGTTGCCAACTCCCATCCCTGGTCCCTGAATATGAATCCAAGCTCTTCGCGCAGCTCCTCTTCCCTGTCGTGTGCCGCATCAACCAGGAAGAAGCTGCTGCCGCTTGTTGATGGGAAATGTTTGAGGAAATTCTCTTCAGAAATAATGACATTGCCCTGAAAAATCGAGTTTGCAAGTCCCCCGACCAGCAGCAACCCTATTTCCCGTCCTCTTTCATCGGTATAGAAAAGAGTGTCGCCAACCCTTTTGTTAAGCCCCCATTGTATTACGGCCTGGTCGGCAATAGCCGGGATTACAGGTGTTGAGGCCAGGGAGCTTTGCACTTCATGTTCGGTGGTAACAGTTGACTGGTCTTCTGCCGCACCAACAGCAGCCTGACCGGTTTCGGAATTTTCGTTGCTTGCGGCCGGCAGGTTTTCATTACCCCGGTGCAGCTTTTTGCTGAGGCTTTCCCAGGGGTTGTTGTTGTCAAGCCACCCGGTGCTCCTGGCGAAGCTGAACCTTCCTTCAAGTAGTGACGGGTCAGTTGCTATTATGCGCGGATTTGCAACCTCGTTAAGGTTCAGGCAGCTTGCATCGTCGGCATAGCTTGCCATGAACTGCACAAACTCCACGCCAGGGGGTATGTTGAGGTCCAGCCGGGTCTTACTGCTGTTGAGGTTATGGAGGACCGGCACTGTAGATTCGGCTACAAACAGGAACCCTCCTGTGCCGCCCTCGGGGTGCATTTCAGCGGTTGCGGCATCCTTCCTGAAGGAGCCGGTTGCAATTATCACGAACATGCCCAGGGCAAGCAGTATGATCACCAGCAGGCTCCTGGTGCTGTTCCGGGCCAGATTCCTGATGCTGAGCCGAGTCATGCTTATCCTCTCATATCCCCTGTTTGCAATCAACATGAGAAGCAGACGGGCAAGCAGCAGGACAGCCACAAGGAGCAGTCCACCGCTCACGAAAAAGCCCACAGGGCCGGCGTCGCGGCCGGTGAGAATCTGGAGCAGGAGAACAGCCACTCCTGCAATTGAAAACAGCAGTGCAGCCGGCAACATTAAGCGGCGCCTGCTGGCCTTACCAGCAGCAATATCATATGCAGCAGTGCCATCCTTAACTGCTGCACTGTCATCAGGATACGTGGTGGCTGGTTTTCTGATAATGTACCTGTTAATACCGAAAAAGGTAACCAGCAGGGCGATGGCAAGCGAGATCGCCAGTCCGCCGATCAACGACACTGGGCTTATCACCAGCACGAGCAGGTCGGTGCGCACGATATCCTGCCACACCTCCATCAGGGCGTACCTTACCAGCTCGCCGTATCCTGCCGCCAGCATCAGTCCCCCGGCTCCCCCGGCCACAGCAACAAGCATCCCTTCGCCAAGGTATATTTTCCTGATAAGCGCCGGTGTATAGCCCATCGAAGAGAAAAGCCTGACCTGAGAGGACCTTCTTTCGAGGTTGAAAAGCATCAGCAGGAAGAAGAGCATTACACCCGCCAGCATTACAAAAAAGCCGAGTCCCCCGAAAAGCATCCCGAAATCGACTCCCCCGGCAGCAGCCTCCAGTCCCTGCTCCCTCAGACCGTTTACCTGGAACCCTATCTGCAGGGGATCAGCAACCCGGGTGATGGCGCTGCGGACCTGGCGGAGGTCGCCCTCTTCACCTGCAAGCCATACAGAGGTGAGGTTGCCGAACCTGTTGGTCCACAGCCGCTGACCCTCTTGAAGCGATATATATGCCCTGGGTGTACCCCGGTAGTCTGTCCAGTAATCCTCGTCAGCGTCTCTGATCCTGTCGAGCGATATCGGCACCCCCGCGTCCCAGTCCCTGCAGCTCCCGGCATCGGACATTCCCGGCAGGAACGGCATCAGTATGCTGTCGGCCACTGACTGGTCCATGCCAATAATACCTGTAACCACGAGTCTGATATCCCTCTCCTCCAGCTCTCGGCGGGGGCCGGTCTCAAAATAGCGAACCAGCAGT
>SLMM01000206.1 GCA_007133565.1 Bacteroidales bacterium | reverse complement strand
GGTTTGTGGCAAGCAGTGTCAGAACATCCTGCAGCTGCTTGTTTGATTCCTGTTGCAACGTTGCCCTGTCAAAGTCGAAGAGTATGCCATAGAGGGCTATACTGCCGTCAGCATTGAGAGCTGCGAGCATTTCGGCCGGGGTAAACTCAAGAGTTGTGACCAGCGGTTGTTCGTCAATAATGTACAGGGTTGCTATTTGGGCGCTGATGGGTGTGTGTACCCTGCACCATGTAATGCCCCCGTCCTCACGTGGGATGGTAAAAACCAGTCCGTAAACCCGGTCCTCCCACTTTATAGTGCCCCCTCTTTCAAGCGCGGCTTTCTTGAAATTCTCGAAGTACTCAACCTGTGACACAGTAGTGTTCGGCGACCCGTCTTCATTATAAAGTCTGTAGCGCAGGCTGCGGTATTCACCCCTTACAGCCTGGCTGGTGTAGTTCCTGGGCGGCGTTCCGGTCCTGAACTCATACTCACTAAAGTTGAGGTGTTCTGAGCGACTCTGGTCAAATTCAGAACCGGGTAATGGCTTGATCAAAGGGTGATCGGTTACCTCTTGCGCCATTATCTGGGCGGTAAGGGCAGAAATAAGCAAAGCTGCCAGAATTGAAAGCATGTCTCTTCTATTTTTCATTATCTTATTGTTAGTTACACACTCAGGCAAGATAGAAAAAGTTTCATAAGCATGCAATAGGATAGAGACACATTAACATTTACACCCGCTGAACTGACAATGTCGGAAAAAGTGAACCACAGCATGTGTATGGGATTTCATCCAGTGTTCCCATGTTTGGATAGTCCAGGTCGAATCTGGAAAGTCTGCCCACCAACGCCGCACCCCAAATCAAGAATTTCAGGATAATCCGGCAGGTCGCGGCAAAAACCGAGAGCCCTGGCAGCGCAAGCACGGTTGCCAGGACCCTGACGGGGGAGGTCCTCGTAAACCTCAAAAAAGACTTCCCAGAAACGCGGGCTGAGTTCATTCATCTTTGTTCAAATTTTCTTGTACCCGGGCGACATATTTCAGCCCGGAGCCGGAATATACGCTCAGCACGGTCACTGTTATTAATATCAGCCCCATACCAAAAAATTGCGGGCCAACCAGTTTGTCATTTAAAACCACTATGCCGAAAAGCGATGCGGTAACAGGTTCGACCATTGCAACAATCGAAGCAACTGCCGGAGCAGTATGATTCAAGCCGATGATATAAAGAACAAACGACAATCCTGCGCCGAGTACACCTAGTCCTGCAAACAGCGGCCAATCCGGCGTGCTCAGGACTGCAACCGTCTGGTAGGCATCGGCCGGCAAGATAAGAACGATGGCAAGTACCGCAAACGCTATTGAAAGAATGGCCTGGGGGCTGCCGTGCGGCGCAGCATACTTAAAGCCGAATATGAATATCGCGTAGGACAGTCCGGCAAGCAAACCGGCGGCCACGCCAATAGTAGTAACGCCACTCGCACCGGTATCGTAGACCTGTGTAAGCAAAACGATACCAACCATCACCACAGCTATCGCAGCCCACTTCAGGGCGGTGGGACTCTCAAGCTTCAGTGCAAATGACATGAGATACACGAATACGGGTGCGCAGTACATCAAAGTAACTGCAACTGCAACGCTGCCATGCGCTATACTCAGGAAATAGAACGAGAAGTTACCTGCTACCCCGATACCGGCAATGGCCGACCAGAACCATAGCCATCCATTTGAAAGTCCGTTACCATGCGGACGCAGCACCAGCCAGACGAGTACGAACAGCAGTCCGATCGCACCCCGGTAAAAAGAAACCACGAATGCATCCCAGCCACCGGCCATAAGGATGCCGCCGATCCCTCCTGATAACCCCCAGAATAAAGCCGCCAGTACCACTAAGGCTGTTTTCGAGCCCACTATTTCATCTCTCTTTTTTATGTTGAAATTCAGAAGGTTCACGGCAGCAGATATCTATTTTAATCCGGCGAAGCGGTTATTAAGCATGTAATGCAGACTTTGGTCGAGAAGGTCGAAGGGATTGCCGTCTGTTTCGTCCATCTCCAGAACCATCCACCGGACATGTTCCCTGGCTGCCTTCATAATTCCGGGGATATCGAGTCTTCCCTGCCCGACCGCAGTCATCGGCTCGTGCGGCTCATCAGCACTTACATCATCGGGGTTGGCAGGGCCATCTTTCACATGCAGCATCTCTACACGGCTACCGAACTGGCGGATAATACTGGCCGGATCATGTCTCGCCACCGCAACCCAGTATATGTCGAGCTGGAAAAATATCTCCCGGTTCAGTTCCTGGTGAAGCAGTTCCCACGGGGTAATACCTTCCTCAAGAGTACGGAATTCCCACCAGTGGTTATGGAGGCCGAAACGCAGTCCGTTTGCCTGCAGATAGTCTGACACCTTGTTGTACAGAGACGCCAGGTCCAGGGTTCCTTCGCGGGTCTGATAGCGAGGGTCTTCCGGCCAGCCGTGCCATATCAACCTGTCACACTCATAGAGCTCTGCCAGCTCTGTCAGCATAACCGGTTCGGTTTCTTCAGGCAGTTCAGCGTGAATGGATGAGACTTTGAGCCCTGCCTCTTTCAGATAAGCTGCTCCGTCGCGGTGACTCACCCCTTCTGGCCAGAAAGCTGTCTCCACATGGGTAAATCCGATATCTGCAAGACGCCGAAGGGTTCCCTCCAGATCGGCTGCAATTTCGTTGCGCACTGTATAAAGCTGCATCGATAATCCTGGTAATGACCCGGACTTATCCGAACGGGCGCAGGAAATAAATCCCCCAGGAAGTGTTGCTCCCAGCATTCCCAGTCCGGCCATTTTTAAGAAATGGCGCCTGTCAAGTGAAGATAGAATCCTTTTTTCGTTTTCAGTCATAGTGTTTGATTATTAATAGATTAAGATAGGCCAACCGTATTTTGTCTGGCCACGAAAGCAAGAAACCTCAGTTTTTTCGCCTACGAACCCGGACAAGTTAAAAAAAAATTAAATTCATCTGCCATCCCCGCGAACATAAAACAACAAACCATCTTAGGTGAACAGGCAGAAATATCGAACTAACTCATCATCAGGTAAATTACTCAGGTACCCTGCCCGAAAAGGTCAGCCTTATAACATAGGCAAGCTCTTCGGCAGGTTTTTCAGGCAGCCTGATGTGCAGGGCCTGGTCATCCTGGTGGTACTCCAGCGGGATATAGATGCCCGCTTCAGGTCCGAGCAGTGATACGCTTTCCAGCCCTTCAGCGGCGAACACTTCCCCCGAAAGGGAGGTAATGGGAACAACCTCATTATCACCGGGCCAGCCCAGCACGATGGCATACAAAACCGTGTTGTCCCTGCTCCGTGTAAAACGGATATCCTCAGGCGTACCCGCCGTTGGCGCATGACCTCCGACGCCATCCATGTGCCAGTGGCCGGCGCCCATCTGTGTAGGCCCTTCGCCGTACTTAACCCACGCCCGCGTTTCGTAAACCGCCTCGCCGTATTTCCCGAGCCAGTCCCCCATCGTCAGCAGAAGATCCCGCTGTTCCTGCGGTATGGTCCCGTCAGCCATCG
>SLMM01000085.1 GCA_007133565.1 Bacteroidales bacterium | reverse complement strand
TTAATTGTTGTTTTTTTACTGCCTCTTTCGGCATGTGCTGAGCGTGAGAGGCAGGAGGAGGCCTTGCTGTCTGTTACAGATATTGAATTCTTTACCGGCCACTGGAGCTTTGATATTGACGGCGGATGGGTAGGATGGCTGGGTGTGACCCAGGAGGAGGACTATATTGATGCCGAGCTGCTGTGGAAATGGGGCAGTGTAACACCTGTGGCACATGTTTTCCTGGCCGGCGACGGTGCGCTTTACGTCACCCGTACAGGCCGGCGCCGGGTGGCCGTGGATGAGGATGGAGAGCCGCGTATTCATACGGTTACCCAATGGATGGAGGCCCGGACCGATGGCGAGAAGATACACGGATACTGGCTCGAACCACGTCCCGGAGGCATTGGAGTGGATTCCACCTGGTTCGAGGGGATGAAGCTTCCTCCCGTGCCCCCGGCACCCGATCTGTCGGCTGTTAATTATGGCGAACCGGTTGAGCTCTTCAATGGCTACGACCTTACCGGGTGGGAGCTGATTGAGGATAACCTGGTGAACGGCTGGAAGGCGGTTGACGGATTTCTGCTGAACGATGCAGTCCAGACGCCGGGCGAACCACGCGTGAACTACGGCAACCTGCGCACGGTCGATGAGTTTGAGGATTTCAACCTTACCCTGGAGGTGAATGTTCCTGAAGGAAGCAACTCCGGCGTGTACCTGAGGGGGATGTACGAGATACAGGTGCTCGACTCCTACGGCCGCGAGCCGAATGACCATAACATGGGAGCACTGTACAGCCGCATAACGCCGCTGGTGGCCGCCGAAAAGCCCGCGGGTGAGTGGCAGACTATGGACATAACATTGGTTGAGAGGCACCTTACTGTAATTCTCAACGGTGAGACTATAATTGACAACGAACCTGTACCCGGGCCTACTGGAGGTGCGCTGCAGAGTGACGTGTTCGCTCCGGGGCCGATTTTCCTGCAGGGTGATCACGGACCGGTTTCATTCAGGAACATGGTGCTGCGGCCTGTTGTTAATTAGGGGACAAAATCTGATTATCAAAAGACAAATCAATTTAGGGCGGAATTTTTAACAAGGAAAGTTATAGGGAAACAAATGCTAAAAAGATAGTATCAGCGATCCTTGTGGGATTTGTCTTTGCAAACCTGACTACAGGTATTGTATTTAAACTGCAATCATATCCGGGGGCGGATTGGTTGCTTCGAGACAAAAGATTGGTTGATTTTATGAATTATAAAGAAGCGGAAAACTTATAGTTTAATCAAAGGATAATATAATATAATGCAAACAAACAGGAGAGAATTTTTAAAGAAATCAGCGGCCCTGGGTATGGGGATCGGGGCTTTTCCATTGATAATGAAAGGCGGAGAAGTGCCTGCCAGTGACAAGGTGGTTGTGGGAGTGATAGGACTGGCCGGCATGGGATGGCCAAACCTGCAGTCCATCCTCAAAGTGCCCGGTGTGGAGTGCGGCGCGCTGTGCGACGTAGATGCCGGTGTGCTGAACGAGAGGGCGGCGCAGACCGAAGAGCTGACGGGCAAAAGGCCGGCACTTTACAATGATTTCAGGAGGATGTATGAACGCAGGGATATCGATGCGGTGATAATTGCCACGCCCGACCACTGGCACTGCCTGCAGATGGTCTATGCCTGCCAGGCGGGAATTGATGTTTACCTTGAAAAGCCCGTGGCAAATTCTATCCAGGAGACTAACATCATGATCGATGCGGTTAAAAGGTACAATACGGTGGTACAGGTAGGGCAGTGGCAGCGCAGCGACCCCCACTGGATGGATTCTGTAAAGTACCTGCACGAGGGACATATCGGGCGGGTAAGGCTGGTGAAGGTGTGGTCTTACGTGGGCTGGAAAGGTGCAGTGCCGGTTGTGCCCGATGAGCCTGCGCCTGAGGGAGTGGACTACGACATGTGGCTCGGGCCTGCACCGGCAAGGCCGTTCAACAGGAACAGGTTTCACCATAATTTCAGGTGGTACTGGGATTATGCAGGGGGGTTGATGACGGACTGGGGTGTGCACCTGCTGGATTACGGGCTGTTCGGAATGAATAGCTATGTGCCCGATGCGATAATGTCAACAGGAGGCAAGTATGCCTATCCGGACGATGATATGCAGACTCCCGATACACAGATTGCAACTTACGATTTCGGCGATTTTGCGCTTATATGGGATCATACCATAGGTATATATGGTAGCAACTACGGTCGGGGCCACGGGGTGGCCTTCATAGGCGACCACGGCACAGTGGTGGTTGACCGCAGCGGGTGGGAGATGATACCCGAGGCCTCCGGCACCGGCGTGAAGGAGGGTCTTGAAAGGGTTCCCATGCAGCCCTCGACGGGAAGGGGACTGGATCTGCATATGGAGGATTTTATCCGCTGCATCAAAACGAGGGAAAAACCGACATGCGACATTGAGATAGGTGGACATATCGGGCGGTTTGCACACCTGGGCAATATTGCCTACAGGCTGGGCAGAAAGCTCTACTGGGACGGTGCAGCCCAGAGGTTTAAGGACGATCGCGAAGCCAACGAATTTCTGAGGATCAGCTACCGGGAGCCATGGAAGCTTCCTCAGATCGGCTAGGACCACGGTTGTTTTTAAAAGGCCGGAGTTTTCAGTTTTTTACCTGAACAGCAGGGGCGCCAGCTTTGAAAGATAGAGACGCCAGATGTCCCACGTGTGCCCGCCTTCTGTCTCAACGTAGGTATGGGGAAAGTCATTGCTTTCGAGGAATGCTATCAGCTCGACCACGCTGTTGTACAGGAAGTCCTCGGTACCGCAGGCAATCCAATAGAGGCTGGGATTGGTCTTGCGGAGGTTCCCGAGGTTGCGCCTCCTGGATTCGTAGTCGTCTTCCACGCCGAACCGTGTCATGTCAACCAGCCCCATACTCATGATGCCGTACCAGTCGAACTTTTCAGGGTAGGTGAACGACAGGCTCATGGTCTGTATGCCGCCCATAGAAAGTCCGGCCACCGCGCGGCTTTGGGGACGGGCATCGACATTGTAGTTCTTCTCGATAAATGGTATGACATCTTCTACGAGGCTTCTTTCAAACCTGCCTCCGGCCATGCCTCCTGCGGGGGCCTGTTCGCGACTCACGCTGCCCGCAAGCGGCTCGTTCTGTGCCACCGCCTGGTCGGGGTTGCCGTTGGTCATAACAACGATCATGGGCCTTGCCCTGCCTGCTGCTATCAAATTGTCCATTATCTGGGGCGTTCTGCCAAGAGTGGTCCATGCATCTTCATCGCCTCCCCCGCCATGGAGCAGATAGAGAACGGAGTAGCTCTCTCCCGATGCCTCATAGCACGAGGGGGTGTAAACATACATGCGGCGGTCCATGCCGAGGGAGGGTGACGGGTACCATACCTTGCTCAGGGTTCCGCGGGGACCCGGACCGGTGCTGTACAGGTCGCCCTTCTCTCCGGGTACGATGAACATGCTCTCGTTGCGCCTGCCGTCACGCAACACAGAGGGGTTGGAAGGATCGACAGCCCGTACGCCGTTCACTACAAAGTTATAAGTGTAC
>SLMM01000123.1 GCA_007133565.1 Bacteroidales bacterium | reverse complement strand
ATTACAGGCTGCTGATAACAGGCATCGTTATTATTGTTATCGGTTTTTTACTCATGATAGGAGGAGGATCCGATGATCCCAACTTTTTCAATCCCGAAATATTCAGTTTTCGCCGCATAACACTGGCACCGCTGGTTACTGTATTCGGCTTTGTCTTCATTATCTATGCTATCATGAAGAAACCCGGAGATGCAACCCGGGAAAAACAAAAATGACCCGCTTTTGCCTGCAACCGGATACCCTTTAAGTTATTACCGGCAGGTATTACCAGGAGAGGTAATAACCAGCCCGGAATAGTAAGCAATAATATAATATGAGTTGGATTGAAGCATTGATTCTCGGACTTCTGCAGGGACTTACAGAGTTCCTTCCCGTTAGCAGCAGCGGACATCTGGAATTGGGTAAAGTGGTACTCGATATTGAGGCAAAGGAGAATCTTACATTTTCAATCCTGGTGCATGCCGCCACTGTATTAAGCATAATTGTGGTATTCTTTAAAGACCTTCGGGAGTTGATTGCGGGATTTTTCAAATTTCAGTGGAATGACGAAACGAGGTACTCATTGAAGATCGCCGTATCAATGATACCGGTTGCGATTGTCGGCATCTTTTTCATGAGCGAGGTTGAGAGCGTTTACACAGGAAATATAGTATTTGTGGGAACTATGCTTCTGATAACGGCAAGCCTGTTGCTCCTTACATATGTTGCAAAATCAAGAGACAAAGACGTAACCTGGCGCGACGCATTCATCATAGGGCTTGCCCAGGCCTTTGCCGTGCTGCCTGGGATTTCCAGATCAGGTGCAACTATTGCAACAGGCTTATTTCTGGGGGTCAGGAAAGATCTTGTAACAAAATTCTCGTTCCTTATGGTTCTGGTTCCCATAATAGGGGCAACAATATTTGACGCGATAAGAGAAAATCATCCCACCCAGGTAACAATAGGCTTCGTCCCCCTGACTATAGGTTTTGTGGCAGCATTCCTGTCAGGGTTATTTGCCTGCAGGGTGATGCTGAGTGTGGTCAGAAAGGGTAAATTGATTTACTTTGCAATTTATTGTATCTTTGTGGCTTTTTTGGCCATATTCCTTGGTTAATCATTTCAGATGACAGTTACGGAGAAAGATACCGGACTGCTTAATGGTGGAATAGTCCTTATAAACAAGCCCTACGGCTGGACTTCATTTGATGCAGTTAATAAAGTAAGATCTGTTTTAAGAAAGTATTACGGCATCAGGAAGATCAAGGTTGGACATGCCGGAACCCTGGATCCTCTTGCTACCGGACTGGTAATTATCTGTACGGGCAGGATGACCAGGCAGATCAGCCATTTTCAAATGCTTGAAAAAGAATATATAGCAGATTTTGTGCTGGGCAAGACCACTCCTTCTTACGATCTTGAAACAGAAGTTGACAAGGAATATAAGACGGAGCACATAACAAAGAAACTTGTTGAAAATGCGCTCGAAAAGTTCAAGGGAGAATTTGACCAGGTTCCGCCCCTGTTCTCCGCCAAGTTCATTGACGGTAAAAGAGCCTATAAAAGAGCCAGGCGAGGTGATGATATTGAGCTTCCTGCTACTCCTGTAAGCATCAGGGAGCTGGAAATCGAACATTTTGAGCTGCCCGAACTCAGATTGCGGATATCCTGCAGCAAGGGGACCTACATCAGGTCGCTTGCCAGGGACCTGGGCCGGGAAATTAACAGCGGGGCATACCTGTCGGCCCTTGAGCGCACAAGGATAGGAAGTTATTTGCTAAAAGATGCAATTTTACCTGAAGAATTTCAAAATAAATACGAATAAATAGAACAAAACTGGCGTTATTACGTATAAAAGGCACTCATTAAAGAGAGCCCGGCAAAGTTTTAAAAAGATGATGGAGAGAATGAAATTATCACGTTATAAGTACAATCTACCGGAAAACCTTATTGCCAAATATCCAGCAGAAAACCGCGATGAATCACGACTTATGGTACTTCACCGCGACACGGGGAAAATTGAACACCGTATCTTCAAAGAGATAATAGACTATTATGATGACCAGGATGTTATGGTATTCAACAATACCAAGGTCTTCCCCGCAAGATTGCTTGGGAATAAAGAAAAAACAGGTGCGGAGATCGAGGTATTCCTTTTAAGGGAACTTAACAGGGAACAACGCCTGTGGGATGTGCTCGTCGATCCGGCCCGCAAGATCAGGATCGGCAATAAGCTCTATTTCGGAGAAAACGATATGCTCGTAGCTGAAGTCATCGATAACACAACATCACGGGGAAGAACTCTCCGTTTTTTGTACGATGGGCCTTATGAAGAATTCAAGGAAACACTCTATAACCTGGGTGAAACACCCCTTCCGAAATTCATCAAGAGAGAGGTGGTGCCCGAGGACCGCGAAAGATACCAGACCATATTTGCAAAACATGAGGGCGCCGTTGCTGCGCCAACTGCCGGCATGCATTTCAGCCGCGAACTGCTTAAAAGACTGGAGATAAAGGGTGTCAATTTTGCAGAGATCACTCTTCATGTCGGATTGGGCAATTTCCGCACAGTCGATGTCGAAGACCTGACAAAACACAAAATGGACTCCGAAAGAATTATCGTTTCGGATGAGGCAGCCAACACAGTCAATGAGGCAAAGGAGAAGAAAAAAAACGTATGTGCTGTAGGAACCACCGTGCTGCGCACCCTTGAAAGCGCGGTATCAACCACCGGGTTACTTAAACCCTACGACGGATGGACCAACAAGTTTATCTTTCCCCCTTATGAACCGCAGGTTCC
Organism: Bacteroidales bacterium; assembly: GCA_007133565.1. Classification (GTDB taxonomy): domain Bacteria; phylum Bacteroidota; class Bacteroidia; order Bacteroidales; family PUMT01; genus PXAP01. The sequence goes on along the minus strand of SLMM01000123.1, from coordinate 789 downwards.
GGATTCAATGATATCCAATTTCCATCTGCCACTGTCAACAATGCTGATGATCGTTTCGGCCTTCACGGGGTTTGAGCCATTATTCAAGGCATACAAACTGGCCATCAAGGAGAAATACCGCTTCGGAACTTACGGCGACGCAATGCTGATATTGTAGTTCCTGCCATAACCCCCGAAATAAATTGATTTGCACCTGGCTGCGATGCCATGCTGATACTGTATCCCATAATGATACCGTGACCCAGGCAATGTCCTCCAAAGAAGAATAACCTGCGCCGGGCTACAGGTATCCCAACGACTCAGTCGCCATCAGCCGGTTCCTTGCACCCGGCTACCTGCTCGGGGCCATCGGTATGGACTACCAGCCCCATGACAGGCTGACCGTCTTCATAGCCCCCCTTACGGGGAAGTTGACGATAGTGACTGATCCTGACCTTTCAGCCGCGGGAGCCTTTGGCGTTGACCCCGGCGAAAAGACCAACGCCGAATTCGGGGGATACCTGCGAGCACAGTATCGCCGCAGAATAACCGATAATATCTCGGTTCAGACAAAGATCGACATCTTCTCCAACTACCTTGAAAAGCCGCAGAACCTCGACATCAACTGGGAAGCGCTGGTAATGATGAACGTAACCCAATATATAACAGTGAGTTTCGCAACACACCTCATTTACGACGAATCGGTTATGATCCCGTATGATTCAACCGGCGACGGCATTGACGACAAAGAAGGCCCGAAGGTCCAGTTCAAGCAACTTCTTGGAGTTGGACTGTCATACAGGTTTTAAT
>SLMM01000058.1 GCA_007133565.1 Bacteroidales bacterium | reverse complement strand
CTTTGGAACGACGATGGTGACTATATAACCCAGACATTTGCAACAGGAGAGGCCGGCACTTACTGGGTGCAGGTTGTTGATGAAAACGGACTGATAGGAACAGATACCGTCGAGCTGGTGGTTCACCCGCTGCCTGTTGTTGATCTGGGGCCTGATACCATCCTTGAGATTGATCAGAACATTCTCCTGGATGCAGGTGATGACGGCTACCTGTTTGAATGGTCAACCGGCGATATCAGCCAGACAGTCCGCATATTCGGAACAGACGCTCCGATAACCGTATGGGTTGAGGTTACCACTATGGAAGGCTGCAGCGCTTCAGATACGATATTTATTGATCTTGAAGAAGGCCTGAGGCTAATTGTCCCCACTGTGTTTACACCTAATGATGACGGTATTAACGACACCTGGATAATAACCGACAATGAAGGCCAGGAGTTGTTCGTCAATTATCCGGATGCAGTTGTTGAGGTGTTCAACCGATGGGGCGAGATCGTGTTCCGTTCGGAGCCCGGCTATCCGGCGCCATGGGACGGTACATATCGCGGCAGGCCCTTGCAGATGGACTCCTATCATTACGTGATAACACTCAATGTTCCTGGAGAACGGGATATCACAGGAAACATAACAATTGTAAGATGACAATCTCAACAAGTGCAGTTCGAAACACCTTATTTTCAGAGAAGTTGGATCTTTTATGCCGGAATAGAATGTTTTTATCATGATTATTTAAACTTTCGTGGAAAGGAACGCCATGATTGTAACGAAAACGGTGATTTTCCGTACAAAAGAGCAGAACTGGAATGATTTTTAAATAGATAAAAGGAATATAGAGGATAAGGATGAAGGGTGTAATTAAAATATCGAAGTTTGTTTTTGCTGTTTTTTTATTCAATGTTGCAGTATCTGTCTCAGATGCTCAGCAGCTACCTCTTTATTCGCAGTACATGATGAACAGTTTTCTGCTTAATCCTGCATTTGCCGGTAATGACGGACTGACATCATTTAATCTAACTGCAAGGGAACAGTGGCTGGGCTTTGAGAACGCACCCCGTACCGTGGCAATAAGCGGCCAGTCCAGACTGTTGAGGAACAGCCCTATCTCCCGCGGCCGATCGGTAAGGCGCCGGCCTACCAGGATGAGCCGTGGAAGCAATGTAGGTGTAGGCGGATATATTTTCAACGACCGTAATGGTATAATAGACCGGACAGGTTTTCAGGGTACCTATGCCTATCATATAATGATGGACCGCGACCAGTTGTCATTCGGGATATCCCTCACAGGATACCAGCTTAAGCTTGACGACAGAAATGTGGTGCTTAATGAGATCGACGACCCGTTGCTGATGAACAGCAGGAAAGCCCTGTTTGTTCCTGACGTTAATCTGGGAATATATTACAGCAGCCCCACCGCTTACGTCGGGTTTTCAACTGCCCAGCTACTTCAGTCCGCACTTAAGTTCGGAAACGACGGTTTCAAAGATTATAAGATGCTCAGGCACTACTACCTGATGGGGGGCTATGGGTTTTTTCTGCATAACGGGATAACAATTGAACCTTCAGTGCTCGTACAGGCTACTTTTGAAAGCAAGGTGCAGGTCGATCTCAATACAAGGGTGTACTTCAGAGACGACTACTGGGGCGGTATATCATACCGGACTTCGGGAGCACTTATTATGATGGGAGGGGTGAAAGTTGACAGGTTCTATTTTGGCTACGCATTTGATTATTCAATGAGCAGTATCCGGAAGCACAGCTTCGGCTCACATGAGTTTATGGTAAGTGTGAAATTCGGTGATACTGCGAGGCGCTACCGCTGGTTGAACAGATACTGATGTTCATCCGGCATATGACTCCGGGAGGGCCGTTCTTGGGACGGCCCTCTTTATAATTGTACCAGTTTCGGATTATATTGGCAGAAAGGCAACATTTTTAAGGGTTTTGCAGTAATATAGTAGGATAAACCAATGATTAGGTTTATTTTAGCTTTATAAAGAGTTTATTTGATCCGGATTTTCCCGGCAGATGCCGGAATAATCCATACGGGCAATAAAAAGCGGTATGAGAAGGCTGGCATTTCTGACATTGCTGATGATTTTTCCTGCTGGTGCATTATCGCAGCAGATGCCCATGTACAGCCAGTACATGATGAACCGCTTTTTGCTTAATCCTGCTGTTGCCGGGTATGACGGACTGACTACAATAAATCTTACGGCTCGTGAACAGTGGATGGGGCTGCCTTATTCTCCGCGAACTGTCGCGCTGAGTGCAGATGCAAGGCTAATAAAGGCACCGCCACGCAGGCCGGGGCTGCCTGACAGAAGGCCGCTTGCAAACCTTTTCAGGAGCGGGAATGTCGGGATTGGGGGCTATATATATAATGACCGGAGCGGACTTATAGACAGGACAGGTTTGCAATTTACCTATGCATACCATATATGGATGCAGGAGCACCAGTTGTCATTCGGGATCTCTGCAACCGGCTTCCAGATGAAGCTCGATGAGAGGAGAATGGAGTTTGAGCAGGATTATGATCCAATGATGGGTACAATAGGTAAGGCACTTTATGTGCCCGATGTGAATGCCGGTGTCCATCTCTGGGGGCCCTCGTATTATATCGGTATTTCATCCACCCAGATGCTGCAGTCAGTGCTCAAGTTCGGGCATGACGGACTGCAGGATTTCAGGATGGAGCGGATATTTTACCTGATGGGTGGCTACTTGTTTACACTGGAAAACAATGTCACTGTCGAACCCCTTTTTATGACGCAAACATCCTTCAACTCTTCATTCAAGTTTGATGTGGGTTCAAAGTTTTATTACGGCGACCAGTACTGGGGCGGACTGACCTATCGCTCGGCAGGTGCTGTTGTCTTCATGGTTGGCTTCAGGTTTGAGCGCCTCCATTTCGGTTATGCCTACGACTACTCCCTTAACAGCATGAGTCACCAGAACTTCGGCTCACATGAGCTGATGGTCAATCTCCGCTTCGGCGACACCCAAAGGCGCTACAGGTGGCTTGAAAGATACTGACCATTGAGGTCAACCGTCGGTGGTTTGGTTTGTTGTTTGGTTCAGGGCAATCTGATTGATTGCAGATTGTCGCCTATTTGTCATTACTGTTAATATTCCTTGATCTCGACTTCACCCTTGAGGGCCATCAGACCGTTCATGCCAAGTGCCTCTATCTCGTCTGATCCGGGGAATACGTGTACCTGTGCCATATCCCTGACCCTCTGAAGTATCATGTCTGTAAAGTATTTGCTGTTGGCTATTTCGCCAGAAATCAGTATGGCATCCACTTTGCACTCAAGTACGGCATACATGCCGCCTATATGCTTTGCTACCTGGTAAGCCATGGCGCTGAGTATCAGCTTGGCTTTCTTGTTTCCGCTCATTGCCATCTGCTCGATCTCAATCGTGCTCATAGTGCCGAACCAGGCAAACAGTCCCCCTTTACCGGTAAGCATTTTGAGCACCTCCTCCTTTTTGTACTTTCCGCTGTAGCAAAGCCTTACCAGGTCGCCCGCAGGCAATGTGCCGCTCCTCAGGGGAGCGAAGGGCCCTTCACCATCGTGGCCCTGGTTAACGTCTATCACCCTTCCGTTAACGTG
>SLMM01000145.1 GCA_007133565.1 Bacteroidales bacterium | reverse complement strand
GTGGGAAGAATCGCAGGGATGGGACATACTTGAGAGGGCTCCTGGTGTTGAGGTCCCCTGCTACTTCATCAGCGGAGAGAATGATTTCAACACCCCTGCCGTTCTGGTGGATGAGATGCTTCATCAGCCCGCTGTACCACCCTCAGCCAGACATTATATCATAAAAGACGCTGCTCATACGCCATTTTTCAGCCGGCCCGAAGAATTCTTCAATATCATTAAGAACATTAAAGCCAGGCATCCGCATAAGTAAAACTATCAGTCTTCATTAAAAATCAACATAACGATAATACGGACATGCACTAAAATTGATATTTTTGTTGTTAAATCGACCGTTTACCAGACCTGACAAACTTCCTCCTTCGAGATAATCTACTAACCTATATCACATTAAGATAATGAACGATAAGCTAAACAGCCGGTTTCTCAGCCAGGTGGTTGAAAAGATGACAAAAAACAGAAATGTATTCGGGGCAGCACTCTGTGTTGAAAATGGTGACAGGTCGGTTTCCTGGTCGGGTGCCTCGGGCGATATAAATGAGAATGACCGCTACTTCATCGCAAGCGTAACAAAGCTATGTGTTTCGATGTTTATATTGCACCTGAGAGCGGAGAAGCGGCTTGACCTTGACGACAGGATCAGCAGATACCTGCCGGAAGAAATGCTGCAAGGGCTTCACGTGATCGACGGGGTTGAATACACCGAGGATATTACCGTGAAGCATCTTCTTGCAAATGCTTCAGGCATTCCCGACTATTTTTCTCAACGGCTGGCAGACGGCAAAAAGCCTGATGTAAGCCTTTTCAGCGGTAATGATGAAGCATGGCCCCGGGAGAGGGTGGTTGAGGCTGTTAAAAAGATAAAGCCGAAATTCAGGCCGGGGCAGAAAGGAAAAGTACAGTATTGCGACACGAACTATGAACTGCTGGGAGCTATTATAGAGTCAGTGACTGGCAAAGACCTGCCCGATGCCTTCAAAGAATATATCTTTGACAGGCTGGAGCTTAAAAACACCTATGCCTACACTGATACCAGCGACAACACCCCTGTCCAGATGTACTACAAGTCAAAGAGGGTACATATTCCTGTGTATATGACTACCATTACGGCGCAGGGGGGACTGGTTTCAACGTCCCGGGAGTGCATGGAGCTTCTTAAGGCTTTTTTCAACGGCAGGTTTTTCCCGGTAGAGTACCTGGAGGGGTTGAAAGATTGGAAGTTCATCGCGTTTCCCGGCAATTTTTATTTCGGAATCGGACTGGAAAAGCTCTGGATACCCCGCATCTATTCCCCCTTCAGGCCAATTGGCGAGATACTGGGGTTCTGGGGACAATCAGGGGCTTTTGCATTTCATAACCCGCAGACAGACCTCTATTTCACAGGCACGGTAAACCAGCTCAGCGGCTGGGGCCACAGCTCGGCAATCAATGCAATGCTAAAAATCATCAAAGCCGCAGGGGACTGAATAGTTTATGATATTATTCCAAATACCACCAGTATCTGCATTGGCGCTCCCATAATGAAATGAATCACGATTGCCGCGCTGGTGTTCCTGGTTTTATATGTGACAAACGGCACCAGCAGCAACATAGGCAATGCAACAATATTGACAAGCAGACCAAAAGACAGGTGAAAAACCCCATGAAGCAACCCGTTAAAAATCCATGCATATTTGCCCATGGTTACCTCCTGCCTTGGAAGAATGTAGCCTCTCCACAATATCTCCTCCCCAACATAATTGAAGAAGAAAAACAGCGGCAATAACAGCAGAAAAAAGCTCTCCCTGCCGGCAAGTCTTCCGGGTTCTATAGGTGAAATATTCTTAAGATCAGAAATAGCAATACCCAATGGCAGTATCGCCAGGATTAAAACTATCAGGCCAATCATTAGAGATGCAACAATAAAACCGGTGATGATCCATAGCCAGTCATTCCCGGAGATCCTTTTGATCCGCAGACGTTCAAAGACAGTTTTGCGATCCAGTGCGTATCCATCAGTTTTCATAAGAACCAACGTCAGAATGAACAATGGTAAGAAAAGTAAAAATGTGCCTGAGATCAACCAGGCTGCATAGGCACTCAATTTGAAAACCATTGTAAATAAGGGTATGGTATGGTTAAGATGGACCCAGAAAATGATGCCCGGGATAAGGAACAGCAGAATGGAATAGATAATACCTATCTTTTTCGGTGAATACATCATCTCTTTTATTAATAGCTAAAATATTCAGATGCCACAACCTATAACAGGTTTAGTTTTTATTAAAACCTGCAAGATGGCCGATCCTCCTCCAGTCAAATCCAAGCAGCCGGGCACCGGCCCTGTCGGCTTCGAGTGCATCGAATGAGGCAACTATTTTGTTTACAGGAGGGTCGCAATGCCTGCCGCCAAGGTGATAATCGGGCATGCCTGTGGTTGCATCCAGCAATGTAAGATCAGGCTTGCGGTGCATGTTCATCTCGATTATCGACTCATCGATACGGTTATGGAAAAACGATTTTTTCCAGAAACCTCCGACCTGGTAATGAGAAGGAGGGGCAAACCCCATCATATTTTTCAGCGATAATGTAACCGTTGAAAAGGAGTGTGCCTTCAGCACCGGCACACTGATAATAAAGGACTCCATCGCGATCCGGGGAATGAAATACTCCCTGAATATTTTACATCCCGGTAATTCTGATCTGGTGAGTGGTTCCTCATTAAGGTCAACAAGCCTGACCTGCTTCTCGGCGGCCAGCCCTGTATAACCAAGTGCTGCAAATACTTCACCGGTTGGCGCATCTCCCCCGCTGCCTTCAGCAACAATTATCTCAGCACTGCTCACCGAACGCACATAATCAATAATTGCCCCGACACAATCAGCAGGAGTGGTTACAGGGTAGGGTATGTCATCAACAAGGTTGGGCTTGACCAGGACCTTCTGCTGCCTGCCCAGTACCGGTCCGGCACCGATCTCATCAAATGCCCTTGCTACCGATTCATGGTAACTGGTGAATGAAACCACTGCAACCTTATCCATCATGGTAGTTTTCCTGGTAATTAATCATATGCCTGTTCCCGGCCAACTGGAAAGAGATGCCCGGAAGTTATTCTCTTCCGGGCTGCACCATGCACATTACCGGCAGATTAGCGGCTGTCTACTCGATTAGCCCGGCCAGCGCTGCTCCAAGCAGGCTGGAATTGGCCACCTCGGTAAATTCAAAGTGCCGTTTCTTTTCCCCGGAAAGGTAATCACTGAAATACTCTTCAAAACGCTGCTTAAGGTTGTGCAGCTTGTAGAAGGTGGAACCCTCGATTGTCATCATAACAGGTTCACCGGGTGACTGCCCCTTGCCGCATTTGAGCACCACCGCTGCCAGATTTGCTGCAACAAGCTTCGCTGCCCTTTCAACCAGGGTATCGATAATAAGCGCACAGGCCGCGACGTCCACGGGGCCAGTAAAGCAACCGGACAGGACATTGCTGTCGCCGGGTTTTCCCGCCGCGAATAGTCCGGCATCCTCTGAAGAGAGCCGGTCAACTTTCCCAAGCCTTTCTGAAGCCTCAGGGGTAAAAACCCCCTCTCCGGCAGCTTCCTTCAGCACATGGAGGCAAAGGGGACCGAAATACCCTCCGGAAAACATCTTCTCAAATGTATAGCTGCCCGG
>SLMM01000034.1 GCA_007133565.1 Bacteroidales bacterium | reverse complement strand
GACCTGAATGAGGATATGACCATGACCATTGAAAAAAAACTGAAAGGCAAAGGGATTCAGGTATCCGGGAAAATCCCCTATGAAGAATCAATGATTCTGGCCCTGCTGGAAGGAAAAGCTATCAATGAATTTCAACCATATGGAAGAGTATCAAACGAATTGAATAGAATATGGCAAACTATTAAAGAATTTTTTTATGAATCCAAAAGCATTTGAAAAAATTGTTGGCCAGGTTATTTGCAATAAATTCATCCAGCTTCTTCTGCATTAACCACTCATATAAAAACCATATCTTTTGTATATATTTTCCTGTATTTTAATGCGAAGACTAATTGTCCGGTTAATGTATCCAAAGGCTTATACTTCGGACCAAATACTATCCATCCAGGTTTATTATAGTTCTTATTCTTCTTAATTATCAATGCCAGGGTGTCAGGAACCGGTACTTCTAACCGGTAGTATTGAATAACTGCACCATAACCGGTTGAATGGATCTACGAGGTGGGGGTGGATGTGTACCGGAATACGGCCGGCAGCTTGCGGGCGGAGACGGGCCATGACCCCGTTTGTCATCGCTCAAATACAGTTTCGCCTCCGAGGACTGTTTTGATAACCTGTATCTCGTGGATCTCCTCTGCGGGGATATTGAAATAGTCCCTGTCGATCACTATGAAATCGGCCAGCATCCCCTCTTTGACCCTGCCTTTGAGGTGTTCGGAAAATTCAACGAACGCGGGCCATACGGTGTAGGCCTTCAGCGCCTCCTTGCGTGTGAGCTTCTGTTCAGGGAACCACCCGCCGGAAGGGCTGTTCTCGCGGTCCTGCCGTGTCACAAATGCGTGCATACCATAGAAAGGCTCATATGGAGAAACACCGTAATCTGACCCGCCTGATATGATACCCCCGTTATCGAGAATGCTTCGCCATGCATAGGAGCCTCTGGCCCTTTCGCTGCCGATCCTCTCCCCGACAAATACCATGTCTTCTGTGGCATGAACACCCTGCATCGATGCAATTATGCCCGATTTGCCGAAACGGGGTATATCATCGGGATGCAGCACCTGGGCATGTTCAACCACCAGCCTGGCATCATCACCCTTTATGCCTGTCATCTCCATCGCTTTTTCAAAGGCATTGAGGGTTATGCGGTTGCCCCTGTCGCCGATGGAATGGGTACGTGTCCTGAACCCCTTTTCAAGCATGAGTGCAACCCTGCGGGCATACTCCTCCTCATCCTGTCCGAGCGCCCTCAGCGCACCTGTTTCTGATGGCATGTCGTCATAGGGCTCAAGCATGGCTGCACCCCTTCCTCCAAGTGATCCGTCAACGAACTCTTTGACCCACCTTACCGAGTAGCGGTCGTCATAAAGGCCTTTGATCGGCTCATCCATTTCCATTGCAGTTTCATACAGTACGGCATCCATTATCCTGACCCTCAGGTAGCCCTCCTCATAAGCTTTTTTTCGTCTTTCAGTATCTTCGGGTGTTGTTCCAGTGGCATCGTGAATGGTTGTGATGCCATGGGCAAGCATGGCATCGCTCCCCAGCCTGTATGCCTCCATCATCTCCTGCTCTGTAAGCCGGGGCGGGGGAGGTATGTGCCTGTTGACCAGTGCCCCTGCGGCCGACACAAGCACACCCGTGGCATTGCCGCCGGCATCGCGCACTATAGTCCCTGCATCTGGATCGGGTGTGGTGCGTGTTATCCCGGCGATCTCCAGTGCCCTGGTGTTGACAAAGGTGGCATGGCCGCAGTAACGGCGGAGGCTCACGGGGTTTTGGGTGCTCACACGGTCGAGCAGCCGGCGGTGTGCAGGCTCGTCCCATATGGCGTCATTGTAGCCGCGTGCAACGATCCATTCACCGGGGGCAGCCTCTTCTGCTGCCTTGCTGATCCGCTCCAGCATCTCGTCAACCGGCAACCAGTAGACGTCGAGAGGGGCAGTCAGGATAGTCGTGCCCACGGAGCTGAAGTGGATATGGCTTTCAGTTAGTCCGGGCAGCACTGTCTTACCTTCAAGGTCCACTAAGCGGGTGCCGTCGCCGGCAACCCTCATGACCGCCTCATCAGTCCCCACCCTGAGAAACCGGTTTCCCTTTACGGCAATGGCCGTGGCGGAAGGGTTATTGTCATCCATGGTATATACAACGCCATTGACAAAAACAATATCGGCGTATTCGCGGGGGCCGCATGAATTTGCCAAGGCAACTATTAATAGTGTAAGCAGAACAGCAATAAGTCTCATATTATTAATCATTTCAGAATATTTCCGGAGCCCCCGCGCCAGGCTGGCACGGCATTGCTACCGGTGTACGCGGCAAAGATACATTTTTTATTTGTCAGGGAACGGACTATTCAACATCCCTCACACACCTTACTGACAGGCCTATTTGTTTGCGCAACGAGCTGGTGGCCACCGTACCGGTGTTGTATCCCATTACCCTGGACCAGGAAAAAAATTCTCCTGCCTCATCTGCGGTCCACCAGTACCCGTAACGGCCAAGGTACTCGTGGTAGCCCTGCAGGTTGCGCTGGCCACCGGGAAGCGCAGAAAATCCGAAATCGTCAGTACCCGGGAACAGGTCGTCAAACTCCCATCTGGGATGTTCACTGGTGTCACATTCCCCCTGGAGAGGGGAACCTTCCTGCCGGCATGACTTAAGGTAATCGCCAACATTGCTGCTGTTTATGTCAGGGTAATTTTCAACAAGGTATTCAATGGTCTCATCCCAGTCACCGGCGGTCGAAACCCGCCAGCCTGTCGGACACAGCATCTCCGTTTCAATGGCATACCAGTTGTACAGCAGTCCGTAAGCTTCGGCCATTTCATTGTCTGACCCTATGCCGTCAACCATGTCGTGGTGATAGATTGAATAGGCACCGGCCAGTGTAAGAAACCAGTTCTCATTATCAAGTCCGGTATGTATATCATCACCGTTACGGTACCTTTTCACCCTCAGGTTTTCGGTCATCCATTCCCTGTTATTTATTATCGTGGTATTGTACTGGTTGCCGTCAATATCGGTCATTGCCGTTCCGGTAGCTGATACGGACAATGTGGTGAAGGTCGTCTCGTTCCCGTAGTTTTCTCCAAGGCTGTTGACAGCGTAGGCACGGACGAAATATCTTGTTTCAGGTGTAAGCCCTTCGATCATAAGGTGGTAAATGCCTTCTCCCGGACCTGCTGATACAAGTCCCTCATTGAACTCAAGGGTAGGGTTATTGTCCGTGCTCCATACTATACCCCTGTCTGTTACAGGCGATCCGCCGTCGTCGATCAGGTATCCGCCGCTGCTTGCACTGCTGCTGCTTATATCTGAAGCCGGTATGGTGCTGATTTCGGGCAGCTCGACCTGATCATCCTTTTCGCATCCTGTGAATAACAATGGCAAAACGGGCAGGGCAAGTATTAGAACTGTTTTTATTAAGCTGATCAATAGTTTGTTATGTGTCATGAGGGTTTTTTTTGACTGGCCTGATTATTGAATGAGAAATGAACGTGTTTTTAAATAACGGTTTAAAATTAGCAAAGATTGCCATATTTTTACATCCTGTTTAATCACTGTCATATCAGGCATATGAAAATACTTATTCTTTGCACGGGCAACTCCTGCCGCAGCCAGATGGCCCACGGCTTTCTGCAGTCGTTTGACAAGCGCCTCACGGTATGCTCTGCCGGCACCGAGGCAAGCGGAAAGCTTAACATGAAGGCTGTTGAGGTGATGAAGGAGATTGGGATCGATATCAGCCACCATACTTCCGATCCGGTTGAAAAATACCTCGAACAGGAGTGGGATTATGTCATTACCGTTTGCGGCGGTGCCAATGAGAATTGTCCCGTTTTCACGGGGAAGGTGAGAAACAGGCTCCACATGGGATATGACGACCCGTCGTTTGTCACGGGTACTGAGGAGTATGTGCAAAGTGAGTATATACGCGTGAGGGAAGAGATACGAGAGGGTTTTTACCGGCTTTACGAGGAAAAGATAAAACCCTTTCCTGATCAGCCGTAACTGCTGTTTTTATTTTTACCGGTGGCATTGCGAAGATCGGGTTTTTTCCATAACTTGGTGTGGATTCAGAATTAATTCCCCACATCATGAAATTAAAAGTGTTTTAATCCCGATTATGAAAGCCCCAAAAAAGCAAAAGAGTATTTCCGGGACCGGCCCTGGTAAATCATCTGCTGGCGGCGGATGCTGTTCAATACCCGGAAGACGGAAATTTATCGAGAAACTTGGGTTCTCGGGCGGAGCTATTATGGCGCTGGGTGCTGGCGGCAGCGCCCTGGCAGCCTTCAGCAATGAACGGAAATCCAGCACGGACCTGAACCTGTTCGGGTGGAGTGCCGGAAAGGTGATGTCTGCTCCGCTACTCCCCGGCGACGCAGGTGATAAACCGCTTATCAGGGTAGGTTTTTCCCGTGCCCGTGATGAGTATTATATGGGCTGGCCTGGGGCCGCCTATGATACGAGGGCAAGTCAGGCCCTCTATACCGAAACACTTGAGAAATCGGCCTCTGAGCTTGGAGTGGTTCTCGACATAGAGCACGAGCCGCTTCGTGACAATGACCATTCTGAGAGGTTTTTGAAAAAGACACTTGCGGAAAATGCCGACGGGGCGCTGCTGGTTGTAATGAACCTGAATGACGGGTGGCCCATGGTTCGTCATTTTGTTGATGGACGGGGCACCCTGCCGGTCGTGATCTTTTCACCTCTTGGCACTCAGTTCACACCATTTCTCCAGCCTTACCGCGAGATGCCATACTGCTTTCTCGGATCCACAGAGGATGTAGGATGGCTTAACTCAGCCCTTCACATGCTGAAGGTTGTGTGGCAAATGGATAATACCCGTATAGCATGCATTCACAGGGACGAGGAGCGGACTGAAAAGCTTGCTGCGGTCGGTACCACGCTTGTGCACATGCCGCTTGACCGGTTTGCCGAAGCCTATGATGCAACAACGGGTTCGGCTGAGGCAGAGGCCATAGCAAAACACTATCTTGAAAATGCCGCCGGGGTTGTCGAACCGTCAAGGCAGTACTTGATTGATGCAGCCCGCACATATGTCGCCAACAGGCGGCTGATGGAGGAGACCGGCTGCCATGCTGTGACTATGGATTGTCTCGGATTGGTAACCACAAAGCGAACTCCGCCCCCGTGCATGGCCTACCTGCAATTGCTCAATGAAAGAACATGCGGGTGCTGCGAAGCCGACGTTACCGCTGCACTGTCACTGATGCTTTCCAGCTACCTGTTCGGGAAACCTGCATTCCTTCATAATCCCACCCCGAATACCGTGCGTAATAACTATGGTGGAGCCCATTGCACTGCTCCCACGCTGATGGAGGGGTTCGACGGTCCTTCGTCCGCCTACATTCTGCGGAACCATCATGAATCTGACTGGGGAGTTGCTCCTCAGGTCCTGCTCAAAGAGAAGCAGCCTGCCACGGTAATGAAGTTCATTGCCCCCGACAGGCTTATGGCTGCCACGGGTACGATACTGTACAATATTGATATCAGACCGGGTGATGGTATCGGTGGGTGCCGCACCAGTTTCCAGATGGCCATGGATGATGTTGCTGATGTCAGGGACATCAGGGGGCATCACAACGTGCTTGTTTACGGAAAGTACCTGAACGATCTGAGAGCATGGGGCCAGCTGAGTGGCGTCAGGACTGAGCATATAACCGGGGGAGAGCTTTAATCCTGCAGTGACTCACCGGGCGCTTCCATCCCTCCCGGTAGTTTATCTCCGGGATGACGGCTGCGCCTGGTTTGTCAGCTATGCTAATGCTTGATCATCCTTTTTACAATTCTGTCCCCTGACCGGGTAGTGAATATGAAAAGGTAGATGCCGTCATTGAGGTCGCCGGTGGAAAATGTCATATTATCTGATCCTCCCGTGTCGAACTCCATTACAGTCTGACCCAGCATGTTGGCTATCGTAACAGTGCTTACCGAACTCAGATTGGTGACTGTTACGACATCCCTGAACGGGTTGGGGTAGATGGTCAGTTCTGCCTGCTCAATTCTTATTGCCGAACTTACAACCTCAAATACCGCGGTGATATCAAGGTCATCTTCAATGGTTATGGTGACCTCAGTCTCATCAGATGCATGGTCGCCCTTCCACTCAACAAATTCATAGTCATCACCCGGAATTGCCGTAAGGGTTATCTCTGTGCCTGTTTCAAATGTAATGGCCTCGGTGTAATCCTCTCCGTTAACCTGTACAGTGCCATCACCCTCAATCGTTATGGCCAAAGTATATTCCTCGGGATCGGGGTCGGGGTCGGGGTCGTCATCCGGGTCATAATCGGAGTAATAGAAAAACCCATGGTCTTTCAGGTACCATTCATCGTCCATATCGGCCCTGAAATATTTCGTTTCAAGCAGCATGTTCTTTACATCAAGCCAGTAGGTAAGGTAGTAGGGCACTGCTATTTCCTCTATCGAAACGTCGGTGTCATAAACATATTCATTCATGGTCGACTTTTCCCAGTCCCCGATACCGTCATTATACATGTAAGTGGCTTCCATTATGATGTTGAGGTTGCCATCGTACTCGAATTCCGATTTCACTACCGGTTCCTTTACCTCATCGTCGTCGTACCGGGAATAGGTTATCCTTGCGACCTCACCTTCAGGGTTATATTCATAATCTATGTGCTGGAATACCTCAAATTCTCCGGTGACTGCATCATATTCGGAACGGGTCATATAGTCAAGAACCCCGTCATTATCATAAAAGAATTGGGTCATCTCCTCAGGCTCCCAATCATCATCCTCTAAGAAATATGCCGTTATACTCACAAGCTGACCGTTTTCATACTCGTATTCCCACATCTGCTCCTCTGTCCATTCAACAGGGTCGGTGTCAAACTCCGCGTAATAAAATATCTCCTGCAGCAGGTTGCCGTCGCCGTCATACGTAAGCAGGTATCTTTCTTCAGGTACCCAGTCTTCGTCGTCATAGTCCCACAGGTAAAAAATATATTCCGTCGGATTACCGTCATTGTCGTAGGTGTAGACTTCTTTGTCCTCCTCGTACCATCCCTCATCAGGCCCTCCCCAGGAAAAATTGATGATTTCCGTAATATTGCCGTCATTGTCCCATGTCAACTCGTTCTTCAGGAATGGCACCCACTCATCAAATGTATCATCCCATTTATACTCCCGCTCCACAGTCATCCTTCCTTCGCCGTCGTATTCAAATTCGGATTTCATCTCATCAACAAAATCCAATGTGTTTTCATCCAGGGTGGTGAAGATAATACTGTCAAGCTGGTGCTTGATCCCCTTTTGTGATTTCAGTGAATGCCGTTCGGCTGGGGCAAGATGCAGCCTCTTAAAAGTTTCCCGTATTTCGGAAAGTTTCTGCTGAAGCTCTTCAGGCTGCGTTTTGTGAAGGTCTCTCATCCGGTGATGCAGGCCCGGTTGCTGGCCTGATACCGAAAATACCATAAAGGCGGCGATAAAAAAGAGTAGAGTTTTCTTCATATAGTAAAATTTTATAGTTAACCATAAACAATTGTTCAGTTGCTTTATAATGAAAAAAATGATAATGGTAGCATATTTAACTATGCAAATATTAATAAAAAATCATCAGAAAGTCAAGTGACTTTGGTTAAAAAATGTGAATGCCCGGTAGTTGAGTATACTCAATCCCAATCTGATTTTGAATTGGCCGGCCTTTTTTTGTAAATTGTACAGGCATTTTAGAGTAGCCATCCAAGAATGATAAAAACAACTGTCATGGAAAAAAAATCTCAGGAGAACAAAAAAAAGCAGCCGGGTAGTTCAGGTACCAGGCAAAAAAAAGTTTCATATTCCAGTCATCATGAAAACACCCATGGCCATCCCACAGGGGGGTGCTGCACGGCTCCCGGCCGCAGGCAGTTTCTTGCACGTCTGGGGATGGCCGGCGGCGCGGCGCTTGCCTTTGGAGCAGCGGGCAGTGCCATGGCGGTGAGCAGGGAAGCCGGCGAAAGCTTGTCCGGCATTAAACCGGCATCTACGGCAAAGTCCGGGACTGGCCTACAGTCCGCGTCAGCCGGAACACCTTTGAGATCAAGCATTAAAGGCATCGGAGGGTTACCCCCGATACCCGGATTCGGAACCAAAAAGCCTCTTGTTTGCGTGGGTTTCCTGCGTTCAGCCCCGGGCGAATACCTGGAAACGGGCTGGCCCGGAAGAGGTTATGACTCCGACGAAAGTCAGGCTTTTTATACAAAGACCCTTCGCAACGCGGCAGGGGAACATGGTGTTGAGCTTAGTATCATGCATGACCGTATTGGCAATGACCGGGAGGCTGATCTTTTTCTTGAACGGGCCATCCAGAAGGGAGCCGAAGGCATGGTGCTGATCAATATGGAGGCACAGACTTACGGGATGCAGGGGCTTTACCGTGTTCTTGAAAAGCGCGGTGACCGGGAGCTGCCTCTGCTCGGATTCATCCCTCACGGCACATTGCATTCTCATCCTGATAAATACCAGGCATTCCGAGATGGCAAATACTGTTTTCTTGCTGGCAGTTCTGATATCGAATGGCTTGGGGAGGGGTTGCGGATCCTGAAGGCACGGTGGCTTATGGCCAATACCCGTCTTGCCGTGGTTACCGGCGACCAGTCGCGCGAAGAGGCGCTTGACGCACCTTTGCGAACGACCCTTTGTTATGTGCCGATGCAGCGCTATCTTGATATTGAAAAGGGCACTGAGGGCGCCGCTGAGGCAGCAGGGATAGCTGAATTATACAGGGAGGCTGCCGGGGGAATAATTGAGCCTGATGACAGGGAACTGCTGCAGGCCGCGCGTGCCTATATTGCAAACCGCCGGCTCCTTGATGAAACTGGTTGCCATGGAGTTGCCACCAACTGTTTCCTGCCGGTTACCAATGAGCAGATGTTCCCGCCCTGCCTGGCCTTCATGCAGCTTCTCGATGAAGGGAGCGTCGGTGTATGCGAGGCGGATGTTTATCCCGGACTCACGCAGCTTTTGAGCCGTTACCTTCTCGACAGGCCGGGTTTTCTGCATAACCCGATCTACGACACAACAAGGAACCTGTATGCAGGGGGGCACTGCACTGCCCCGACAAATATGGCAGGTTTCGGCGAAAGGCCCGAGCCTTTTATCCTTAGGAGCCATCATGAAGCCGGATTCGGGGCCGTTCCTCAGGTCCTCTTCAAGGATGGCCAGCCGGCAACGCTGTGGCGCTTCCTTTCACCCGGATCGCTTATGATAGCAACAGGCACCATCCTTCATAATGTAGAAACCCAGCCTGACGACGGGGTGGGAGGGTGCCGCACCTCATTTGTCATGGAGATGGATGATGTCAGGGATGTCAGGGATATTCGCGCCCACCACAAGATACTTACCTACGGCAGGCACCTTCACGCAGTAAGGGCCTGGGCCGGGCTTTCGGGCGTGCAGCTTGAGCATGTTGTTGGCGGGCCGGTTTAGAAATGCCTGACTGACCAGGACCGGAGATCATCCCGGGTGCTGCCATCCATCACGATACACGCGTTTAAGCAGGGCGGCGGCACCGGGGTTGCCTGTTACCGTTTGACGGTTGTTATCCCATTTCACTATGCTGTTTGTGTAGAATGCAATAGCGGCCAGCTGGACTGCAGTTGAGGAGGCAAAACCGTCCTGCACGGTGCAGCTTATTTTGCCCGGATCCTTCATCTTTACTGCATGAAGGAAATCCGCCATATGCTGCTCCTGCATACCTCCTTCAGTAGGAATTCTGATATCGGTCCGTTCAGCATCCCTGCCGGGAGGCATCACTACGAACCTGTTGTCTGAAACGAATACGGTAGCCTGGTCGCCATGGAAAAACACCCCGTTGTTGAATTCGGGGTTCAGGTCGCCCGTGCCCCACATACGGTGCTGCCACACAACCGGGGCCTTTTCGAAGGCCATATTGGCGGTCAGGGTGTCCGGCGTTGTAATTTGTCCCTGCAGCGCATAGGTCCCCCCTGTCGCCTTGTACTCAGTGGGGATACCTTCATCCATGATGGTCCTGATGATATCGATATGGTGAATGCCCCAGTCCACGAGGTGTCCGTTACCATACTCCTTTTCCAGCCGCCAGCTGAAATGTCCTATGCTCGGCCTGTACGGCAGCATGGGCGCCGGGCCGCACCACTCGTTCCAGTCGAGCGACTCCGGCGGATCCTGGATGGTGGTATTACCCGGATTCGCCTGGTAGTGTATCTGGGCAACAATCTGGTGTATATTGCCCGCCCTGCCTTCGGCAATATATTGTTTGGCATGTTGATAGGCATTGCTCTGCCTGCGCTGGAAACCGATCTGCACGATATTCCCCGCTTTTTCAGCCGCCCTGACCATGGCAATCCCCTCCATTACATCGTAGGAGAGGGGTTTTTCGCAAAATATATCCAGCCCCTTCTCGCATGCGGCAATAAACTGCAGCGCATGCCACTGAGGCGGGGATGCAATGAAAACAGCCTCCAGCTCCTTCATGTCCAGCAGGTCGCTGTAATATTTGAACGCTTTCGGCCTTTTGCCCTGGAGCTTTTCCAGTTTGTCTGCGCTTTCGCGGAGGTGAACGCTGTCCACGTCACACACACCAACTATCTCAAGTCCGCCGATGGTCAGCGCCGCTTCGCTGATAACCATGCCATACCAGCCGGCGCCAATCAGTCCGACCTTCAGCTTACGGTTAGCTGAAAACCCTGAAATATAAAAGGGTGATGCGATGGCAGCCGTTCCCAGTGCCGATTTTTTGATGAAATTTCTTCTGTCCATAGTCCTGTTATGAATAGTTTGCAATTTCAAATATAAAATTTATTCATCTAAAATTACACTCAGCCAATTTACAGACAGACGCATTAAAACTTTTTATGTTAAAGCGAAGCGGCTCCTTATGTAAGTTATGTATCATATTTTACATTTAACTTACGATTTAGTAATTTTGAATTATTATAACATCCTCAAAATATTTTGATTATGAGCACAAGAATTTCATTTTTCGACGCCAAACCATATGACAGGGCCATCTTCGACGAGGTGAACAGTGATTATGGCTATGATATCAAATACTTAAAGTTCAATATTTCTGCCGATAATGCTTCGCTGGCAGAAGACTCAGAAGTTGTCTGTGTATTCGTCAATGACATCATCTCCGAAGAGGTCATTGAAAAGCTGCACGAGTGCGGGGTCAAACTTATTGCGCTCAGGTGTGCCGGGTATAATAATGTCGATCTGAAAGCTGCTTACGAAAAAGTGTTTGTAGCACGAGTGCCCGCTTATTCACCGAATGCCATAGCCGAGCACACAGTAGCACTGATGCTTTCCCTGAACCGGAAGATACACCGTGCTTACTGGAGAACAAGGGATTCGAACTTTTCGCTTAACGGACTGATGGGGTTTGATATGTACAAAAAGACCGCCGGGGTGGTCGGAACAGGCAAAATAGGCAAGGCGCTGATAAACATTCTTGCGGGTTTTGGCATGAATGTTCTTGCATATGACCCGTATCCTGATGACGGTTTTGCCCAAAAATCCGGCTGCAGTTATGTCGGGCTTAATGAGCTGCTGGAGCAATCAGATATTATCTCCCTTAACTGTCCGCTGACCAGTGACACTGAATACATGATCAATGATTCAGCAATCTCAAAAATGAAAGATGGTGTTATGATCATAAATACGGGCAGGGGTAAGCTTATTAAGACCGCCGACCTTATCGGGGGACTGAAAAGCGGGAAGATTGGCAGTGCCGGGCTTGATGTTTATGAAGAGGAGGCCGAATATTTCTTTGAAGATCTTTCGCACAGGGTCCTTACTGACGATATCCTGGCGAGGCTGCTTACCTTTAACAATGTTATAATAACATCGCATCAGGGGTTTTTTACCAGGGAAGCAATGCATAATATAGCCGAAACCACCATGAACAATATCAGGAACTTTATGGATGGCAGGAAAAGGGAAGAATACAATGAGATCTGCTACAAGTGTCACCAGAAACCTCACTGATACCTTTACCTGACGGCTGCAGCTTTGATAATTTTCCATGCCTTTTCGACATCGGCCCGGGTGGTGGTGCGCTGGCCTACAGACATCCTCAGGGTGTACCGGTCCGACAATAGTGTGTGGGTGAGGTAAACCTCTCCGCTTTCATTAATTCTTGCCAGGAGCTGCCTGTTGATCTTGTCAAGTTCTGTTTCTGGGGTCTTCCCATCGTTCCACCGGAAACATACCAGGCTGGCGCTGACGGGCGCCAGCAGCTCGAAGTTACCGGACTCTATTACCTTCCCTGCAAACCACCTTGCCATGCTGATATGGTTGCGAACCATATCCTGAAGTCCGCGTACCCCGTAACTGCGTATCACGAACCAGAGCTTGAGCGCCCTGAAACGGCGTCCCAGCTGTATGCCCCAGTCCCTGTAGTTGTTTACCTGTGCATCCTTGCTGGTCCTCAGGTATTCGGGGCTGATCGACATGGTATTTATCAGGTGGGAGGGGTTGCTGACAAAATAGGCTGAGCAGTCAAAATTAGTCAGCATCCATTTATGTGGGTTGAAAACGAGCGAGTCGACATATCCGGAGCCTGCCAGAAGCTCTCTTTTTTCTTCGAGTATCGCGGCAGTGCCAACCATTGCCGCATCAACATGAAGCCAGACCCCATGTTTGCGGCAAACCCGGCCGATTTCCGGCAAGGGGTCTATAGCCGTTGATGAGGTGGTGCCTATTGTAGCTATAACACAGGCCGGCCTGAATCCCGCTTCAAGGTCACCGGAAATAGCCTCATCAAGCTTTTCCGGCTTCATGGCATAATTCTCATCTGTATCTATATAGCGAAGGTTATCGCGGCCGTAACCTGCTAATTTAACTCCCTTTTCAATGCTTGAATGAGCCTCTGAAGAGGCATAAACTCTCAGTACTGGTTTCATGCCATCTTCATTTGATTTGAAACCGGTGGCAACCTCACGCGCAGTAAGCAGGGCTGTGAGCGTTGCAGTTGATGCTGTATCCTGTATGACCCCTTTCATGCCTTCCGGGAGGCCAATCATCTGCCGCAGCCAGTCCGTTACCACCTCCTCCAGCTCAGTGGCAGCCGGGGAGGTTTCCCATGACATGCACTGGGCGCCGATCCCGGCAGTCAGCAGCTCTCCGAGTACCGATGGGGGACTGTTATTCGCGGGAAAATATGCGAACCACCCTGGATGCTGCCAGTGGGTTATCCCCGGAAGGATAATCTCATGGAAGTCTTGCCATATAGCCTGCATATCTTCGCTTTCAGCGGGCGGCTCTT
Organism: Bacteroidales bacterium; assembly: GCA_007133565.1. GTDB lineage: Bacteria > Bacteroidota > Bacteroidia > Bacteroidales > PUMT01 > PXAP01. The sequence continues at coordinate 527 of SLMM01000034.1, read as the reverse complement.
CGGGTAGCTTCGCCTTAATTTCTCCCGGACTTACAGCCGGTTTTACCGGGTACTGACTGGTATTCTCAAGATAGTCTGCTATCCAGTCCACTATCTCATATCCGTATTTTCTGAAAGTTTCCTTATCCATTCCGGGAAGTTTTTTGTCAGGCTGCCAATATAAAATATTAATTAGCCCTTATCCAAAAATTTTGCTGCAAATTTCTGGCTTTTAAGATAGTTAATTATTGCCTCAGGCTGTATCCGGCTAATCAAAAACCTTGTAAACCATTGATTACAATGCCCTGCCGGCAAGAAAAAGTGAATTCAACAGGTCTGCCCGGTGACCTGACCGGCTGACCGGTGCTTCATATTGAAGATCATTTCAGGGAACGGGGGCAATGCAGCAATAAACATATCTGCTCAGTAATAACAGGACAAATAAGCCGTTTAACATCATATCATAAGGTAATATGAGAAAGGCGGCGAAAGTAATATTGTTTATTCCCGCGGCGGTATTGATATTTTTTATCTTCCTGATCCTGGCT
>SLMM01000046.1 GCA_007133565.1 Bacteroidales bacterium | reverse complement strand
TATCACCAGGGTTTATTTCTTTTTACGTTGCGGAACGGTAAACCAGGGGTTGATAAAAAGCCTTATGCCGAAAAGATCATGATTGTGGAGGAGGGTCAGGAAACCCCGATGCACTTTCACTGGTCTAAAATGGAAGATATTATAAACCGGGGGGGCGGCAACCTCGTTCTTGAACTATGGAATTCGGATAATGAAGGCCGGCTTTCGGGATCCAGGGTTGTAGTCAGGATCGACGGGATAAGGCGCGAAATTGATGCCGGAGGCAGTGTTGTCCTGGCTCCCGGTGAAAGCATCTGCCTCGAACAGGGTATGTATCACAGGTTCTATGGTGAGCCGGAAAGCGGGAAAGTTTTAGTGGGTGAGGTAAGCACAGTTAATGACGATACATCAGACAACCGTTTCTACGAAAAGGCCGGCAGGTTTCCCGGTATAGAGGAAGATGAGCCGCCTGTTCATCTGCTTGTGTCTGATTATAAGCAACTTGACAGCTATGGTTAAGAACATCCGGAGGTTCAGGATAAACGGTACCGGTTGTTGCCTGGTTGATTACCTTTTTCATCCGGTGGATTTTTCAGGAGGAGCATTCAGGAAGTACATTTCTGTATCTGCGGGCGACGGGGGATTAACGATCGGGGGCCTTGTATTTACGGAGGAACTTGAAGAATTCAGTCGTAAGCAGTACACTGAACTGCGGGATGAGATAACCGGGGGAGCCGGTCCTGTGGCGTCGAATGTCGGTGGCCCTTCTGTCGTATCACTTATCCATACCGCGCAGATGCTACATGGAACGGTTGCCGAAGTGGTATTTCACGGTTGCAGGGGAAATGACAGTTCAGGCGTTTACCTGGAAGAGACCGTCACAAAGACACCCTTGTCAGCAATATTCAGAATAAAAGACGAATTCACCCCGTTTACTGACGTTTTATCCGACCCCGGATATAACGATGGTCTGGGAGAGCGTATGTTCATCAACAATATAGGTGCTGCAGGCCTTTTTACTCCTGTTGATCTTGATGAAACATTCTTTCAGGCCGATATTGTCGTTTTTGGAGGCACGGCTCTTGTTCCCGGTATACACCGCTCCCTCGACACCCTTTTGGAAAAAGCAGTAAACAACGGTGCTATTACGGTGGTGAACACCGTATATGATTTTATCAGCGAGAAAAATGATCCTGCAAGTCCATGGCCTGTCGGTAACGGTACCGAATGCTACAGGTACATCGACTTGCTGATAAGCGACAGGGAAGAGGCCCTGAGGCACAGTGGCATGAAGTCAGTTAATGAGGCGGTCAGGTATTTTATGGATCATGGGGTTGGGGCGGTCATTGTAACAAGCGGAGCTGATCCGGTCACTTTCTCTGCCGACAGCAATCTGACAGGGTCGGTTGGTATCAGTACGCTCCCGGTAAGTGAAAATGTCAAGGCAGACATTATAAATAAGCGTATTGCTGCCGGCGATACTACAGGTTGTGGTGACAATTTTGCCGGTGGTGTGATTGCCTCAATGGCCCGACAAATGATCTCTGCACCGGGAAGGAATTTGTCTTTAAAGGAAACGGTTGCATTTGGAATAGCTTCAGGGGGATTTGCCTGCTATTATCTTGGCGGCACTTTTCTCGAAAGCCGGCCGGGAGAAAAACTAGAAAAAGTCACAGAAATCCACCAGGAATACCTTCGCTGTAATAATATGTGAACGAAACCTTTACATTAGAATCGTTGTTGGTCAGTTAGATACAGTTGCAATTATGAAGAGCGGAAAAATAGTTGTTTTCGGTGCCGGGAAAATAGGCCTGGCATTTATCGGCCAGGTTTTCGGGTCTTCCGGCTATGAAATAGTGTTTGTTGATATCGACAGGCAGCTTGTTGACAATCTCAACAGGTATGGCCAGTACAGGGTTGTCGCCAGAAGTGATGATGGCGACTGCACAATTTTGATCGGTAATATAAGGGGAATTGATGCAGCTGTTAAGGATGCGGTGATTGAGGAGCTTTCTGCTGCCGATATTTCTGCAGTTTCAGTCGGACAGCCGGGATTGCCTCATGTTGCACCGCTTATTGCGCAAGCTTTGATCTTAAGAAGAACCAGGTTTGGAGACTGGCCACTTGATATAATACTGGCAGAGAATATGCGTAATGCCGCCGGTTATATGGCCGGACAGCTTACCAGCCACCTGTCCCCTGATTACCCGCTGGAGAGGCTTGTGGGACTTATTGAGACAAGCATCGGCAAGATGGTGCCCTATATGCCCGCAAATGAGTCCACAAATGAGTCCGGGATGGACCCACTGCAAGTAGTAGCTGAACCTTACAATTCCCTGATTGTGGACAGGAGGGCCTTCCGGAATCCCGTTCCCGACATTCCAGACCTTGAGCCAAAAGAGAACATCAGGGCCTGGGTTGACCGCAAGCTGTTTATACATAATTTGGGGCATTCGTCCGCCGCATATCTGGGATATCAAAAATTTCCCGATGCTGAATACATATATGAGGTTCTTGATGACAGGAAGCTGTTCAGTACTGTCAGAAGAACCATGCTGCAGTCCTCTGCCATATTAATGGCACTTTATCCCGGGGAGTTTACAATCAGCGGGCTCAGCGGGCATATTGATGACCTTCTTCAAAGGTTCAGGAACCGCGCACTCAGAGATACCCTGTTCAGGGCGGGATGCGACCTTTTCAGGAAACTGGGCCCCGACGACCGATTGGTTGCACCGCTTAAGGAAGCCATCAGACTCGGCATGGACCATGACCTGATCTTGAATGTCATTATTGCGGCTTTATCTTTCAAGGCAAAAGACCATAGAGGAGAGTATTACCCGGATGACCGGCAGTTCTTTGCCGAGGCTAAAAAGGGTGCAACCTATATTATGAAACATTACTGTCAGCTTAAAATAGACTGATATACAATATTTTATAAAAAGTGAGGCTTGAGTTTTGAATTGAAATACTGGTTTTTAGCTTTGTGCAAAGCTAAAAATGATGAAGGTTTTGGAAAAGGACCCTCAGGATTAAACTTTGCCAACTCCAATGAAAAAAGAGAGTGTAGAGTGTTTGAAGATTTTGCTAAGTTTACAAACCGCAGCAAAACTTAAGCCTGAACAGATCATAAGGATTATGAATATGCCCGTTAAGTTATGTTTAATAGGATTTTATATAATAAAATAACTCAAAAATCTGGTGAATTCCCGGTCGAAAAACTTAATTTGGCTATTTTAGTAGAACATAATTTTAAAACTAAACCCTACGATCATGAAGCAACTGAAAATTTTTCTTACCGTTTTTATTGCATTTTTTGTGCTTATTCCTGTTAATGCTCAGCAGAGATACGACCATTCGGCAGCTGAAGAGCTTGGCTGGAGACTTGCTGCACAGGCCTATACCTTCAGGCTTTTCACCTTTGAAGAGACTCTGGATAAACTTAATGAGCTGGGACTGAAATATGTGGAAATGTATCCGGGTCAGACCATTGGAGCAGGAATTGAAGGTACGACACACTATTCCATGGACACGCAGACACGGCAAAAATTAAAGGACCTGCTTGACTCTAAAGGTATCAGGCTTGTAAATTACGGGGTTGCCGGAGCCAATACCGCCGAGGAGTGGAACCAGTTATTTGAATTTGCATATGATATGGGGATAGAATCAATAATGATAAATCCCCGTGCAAAGCATTTTGATCTTATAGAAGAGTTGTGCG
>SLMM01000176.1 GCA_007133565.1 Bacteroidales bacterium | reverse complement strand
GAGAATTTTTCGGCAAAGATATCCAATCACTGAACATTATCTCACCCCTATTGTTTAAAATAAAAAAAGTATAATGACATTTAAAGTACTTGCGATTATCCTGACAAGTATTGTCATGATCTCGGGTAATCCCGGAACAAATGAAACTTATATGAATCCTGCCGCAAAAAAAACAGAAACAGTAACCCTTGGCGCTGGTTGCTTTTGGTGTGTTGAGGCCATCTTTGAAAGGGTAGACGGTGTAATTGAGGTAAAATCAGGTTACTCAGGTGGCAATCTGCCAAATCCTACATACAGGGAGGTGATCTCTGGTCGTACCGGACACGCTGAGGTGCTGCAAATTGTTTTCAACCCTGACATTCTGCCTTTTGAGAAATTACTTGAGATTTTCTTTATGACTCATGATCCTACAACCCTGAACCGCCAGGGAGCGGATGTTGGGACACAATACCGTTCTGCAATTTTCTACCACACAGAAGAGCAGAAACGTATTGCCGGTGAAATTAAGGAGATGCTGGATAATAAGGAAATATGGGATGATCCGATTGTTACCGAGATTACCCCATATTCAGAATTTTACAAGGCAGAAGACTATCACCAGGAATATTTCAGGAATAATCCCAACCAGGGTTACTGCCGGATGGTTATAGCACCAAAAGTGAAAAAGTTTGAGGAGGCATTCAGGAATTACCTCAGGCAGCCGTAAGTTTCAGGTTATCTTCCTTCCAGCCATGATGATATGCCATGGGCAGCTCTCCTTCCCGAATCAATTGCTGTCACAACCAGAGATGCCCCTGAAGCGCTGTCGCCGGCTGCAAATACTTTCTCACGAGTTGTTTTACCAAAAGGATCAGTCAATATATTTCCCCGGTTGTCCAGGCCCAGATCAAGGGCGGTGACAAGTCCGCCATGATCGGGGTGTACGAACCCGAGGGCAAGCAAAACCAGTCCGGCTTCAATTTCACTGGTACTGCCGGGTTTTTCTCTCATGTTAATACTGCTGCTATCATCTTTAACCCACTCTACTTCACATATCTCAGCTTTCTGAACCCTGCTTTCTGAACCCAGGAACCTTTTTGTTTTGATTCCCCATAACCTTTTACAACCCTCTTCGTGCGATGACGATGTTTTGAGGGTCTGTGGCCAGTATGGCCATGGATTTCCGGGAACTCTTTTCCCAGGAGGTTCTGGCAATATTTCAACCTGTGTTATCGATTTTGCCCCCTGCCTGTTTGCCGTACCTACACAATCGGAGCCGGTGTCACCTCCTCCGATTACAAGTACGTGCTTTCCGGCAGCACTGATTGCTTCTCCTTCAAGCCTGCCTGCAACAATCCTGTTCTGGCAGGTCAGATAGTCCATGGCGAAATATATGCCCTCAAGCTGCCGGCCATCAATATCCAGGTCGCGGGGCTTCATAGCACCAATCGTAAGGCACAGGGCATCATATCTTTCAATTAGCTCATCCGGATCAATATCATAGCCTGCATTTACTGAGGTCCTGAAAATTATACCCTCCTCCTTCATTAAGTTTATTCTGCGGTCAACGATATTTTTGCCCAGCTTGAAATCGGGTATGCCATAACGCAGCAGTCCGCCCGGAGCATCGTCTTTCTCAAAGACAGTTACCGTGTGTCCAGACTTGTTCAGAAGGTCAGCGCATGCAAGTCCGGCCGGCCCTGATCCGATCACAGCTACTTTTTTGCCGGTGCGCATCAGAGGAGGCCTTGCGGTTATGTATCCATTCTCGAATGCCATTTCAGCGGCAGCAGCCTCATTTTCCCTGATCGTTACAGCCTCTTCATGCAACGCCAGAACACAGCCATTTTCACAGGGGGCCGGACATACCCGACCGGTGAATTCAGGAAAATTATTCGTGGTGTGCAACAGATTGGCGGCCTCTTCCCACTTCCCCCTGTACATGGCATCCTGCCATTCAGGCATGTTGTTGATCACCGGACATGCCCACTGGCAGAAAGGGACCCCGCAATCCATACACCTGGATGCCTGTAGCCGGCGGTCATCCTGGTTTAGTGTCTGTTCTACCTCTGAATAATCATGCCGCCGTTCATAAACAGGCCTGTTGCCTCCTTCTTTCCTGGCAACTTTCATAAATCCCCTGGGATCTCCCATAATTTCTTGTATTTCATTTAGTTATCTTTCAATACTGATGCTGAGGTTTGTCCTCAGTTGCCTCAAGTTTTTTCCTGAGATTTTCTACCTTCATCTCCTGCAGCACCTTTTTATATTCAAAAGGTATGACCTTGACAAATTTTGGGAGATAATCGTCCCACTCAGCAAGTATCCTTTCTGCCAGCTTACTGCCGGTATACTGCAGGTGTTTTCCTATTATCTCCTGTAACTCGTTTATATCTGTCATATCACTGACCTTTTCAAGTTCAACAAGGCCCCTGTTGCAGAAATAATCGAAATTACCCTTGAGATCAAGGACCCAGGCTATGCCCCCGCTCATTCCTGCAGCAAAATTCCTCCCGGTACTGCCCAGTATAACAACCCTGCCTCCGGTCATATACTCACAACCATGGTCTCCAACACCTTCAGAAACAGCTATTGCACCACTGTTTCTGACGGCAAACCTTTCGCCGGCCATACCGTGAACATAAAGCTCGCCTCCCGTTGCCCCGTACAGGACAGTGTTTCCGGTTATAATGTTCTCTTCGGGCCTGAACTTTGAACCCTTTGGAGGGGTCAGGACTATCCGCCCTCCCGATAGGCCCTTACCCAGGTAATCATTTGTGTCGCCTTCAAGATAAAAGTTGACCCCTTTTACCAGGAAGGCACCGAAACTTTGTCCGGCCGATCCATAGAACCTCGCATTGATCAGGTCGCCGGAAAGCTCCCTGAAACCATTTCGCCTCGTTATTTCACCCGAAAGCATTGTCCCTGCCGCCCTGTCGGTATTTCTGATAGGCCTTGATATCCATACCTTTTCACCCTTGCTTAAAGCTTTTGATGAGAGTTTTATAAGTTCTCTGTCAATTATCCCTTCAAGCTTGTGCTCCTGGGGCCTCTCAAAGCACCTTGGCACATTTTCTCCTGCCAGCGGAAAATGTAGCATCGCTGAAAGATCGGTGTACCTTGCCTTCCAGTGTGAAATATCATTACGCTGTACAAGCAGGTCAGACCGGCCCACAATATCATCAAACCTTTTGATTCCGGCTTCAGCCAGGAGTTCACGCACCTCCCTGGCCAGGAACCTGAAATAATTCTCAACATAATCTGCCCTTCCGAGAAAACGCTTTCTGAGTGTTTCGTCCTGGGTCGCCACACCAACAGGGCAGGTGTTAAGATGGCATTTTCTCATCATAACACAACCAAGAACGATCAAAGCAGCAGTTGAAAAGCCGAATTCCTCGGCACCCAGCATACCCATCAGGATAACGTCATGACCGGTTTTCAATTGGCCGTCAGTCTGTAGTTTCACCCTTCCCCTGAGGTTGTTCAGCACCAGTGTCTGGTGTGCCTCAGATATGCCCAGCTCGGCAGGGAGCCCGGCATGCCTGATCGAGCTGGCGGGACTGGCACCTGTTCCGCCCTCACAGCCGCTGATGGTTATCAGATCGGCCTTTGCCTTTGCAACGCCGGCCGCTATTGTACCGACGCCGTACTCTGATACCAGCTTAACAGATATAGTTGCTGACGGATTTATGCACTTCAGATCAAAAATAAGCTGTGCCAGGTCTTCAATTGAATAAATGTCATGATGGGGCGGGGGAGAGATAAGGGTTATGCCCGGGGTTGAATTACGCAGTCCCGCTATTACACCATTGACCTTGAAACCGGGCAACTGCCCCCCTTCACCCGGCTTGGCCCCCTGCGATATTTTTATCTGTATTTCATCGCCGCTTACAAGGTATCCTGCAGTAACGCCGAACCTGCCAGAAGCAACCTGCTTGATGGCGCTCCTTTTATTCTCTTTACCGTTAACAGCAATGTACCTTCCCACATCCTCACCTCCTTCGCCGGTATTGCTCCTGCCGCCAATGCGGTTCATTGCAATTGCCAGGGCCTCATGCGCCTCCTTGCTTATCGAGCCAAACGACATGGCGCCGGTAACAAACCTTTTCAGAATAGCTTCTTCGGGTTCAACTTCGTCTATGCTGACAGAATTTTTCTTAAAGTCGAGAAAGCCACGCAAAAAAGTGGGTTTCCGGTTCTCATGGTGGACAAGTGAGCTGAACTCCCTGTACTTTGAATAATCACCGGTCTTTGCAGCCCATTGAAGGAGGCTTATTGTTTCAGGGTTCCATCCGTGATGTTCGCCGTTCATCCTGAAGGAATAATACCCCTGGGTAACCGGGTCAAAACCCTTGTCTGCCGGTGTGTCAAATGCCTGCCTGTGAGGCCCTGATGCTTCGGCAGCAATCCCGTCGAGACCTGTTCCGCCTATTCGTGAAGCGGTGCCGTTGAAATATTTGTCTATTACCTTTTCTGAAATTCCGAGGCACTCAAATATTTGTGCACCATGGTAGCTTCTGAGTGTCGAAATACCCATTTTTGACATTATCTTCAGCAAGCCTCCATCTATTGCTTTTATATAGTTCTCCCTGGCCTTTTTATATTCAATTCCTGTTTCTCCTTTTTCTGCAAGCTCATCAATCACTGCAAAGGCCAGATAGGGATTGACAACGCTTGCACCATATCCCAGCAACAGTGCAAAATGCATAACCTCCCGTGCCTCTGCTGTTTCAACTATCAATCCGGCCTGCATTCTCTTTTTGGTCTGTATCAGGTGGTGATGGACTGCCGAAACGGCAAGGAGCGATGGTATCGGGGCATATTTCCTGTCAATATCGCGGTCAGAGAGAATTATAAAGTTCACATTATCATCGACCGCTTTTTCAGCTTCAGAACAAAGGTTTTGAAGTGCTGCATCCAGAGCGTCTCCGCCACCTTGCGAATTAAATACCATGCTGAGCACCCTGTGCGTGAAACCAGATGCTTCAAGATCTTTTAGTTTTTTAAGATCGGTATTGATAATTACCGGGCTCTTGAATTTCACCAGCCTGCAAATACTCGGTGACTCCTCAAGAATATTCTTGTTCAGCGAGCCTATATAATTTGTAAGCGACATTACCAGCCCTTCCCTTATCGGATCAATGGCCGGATTGGTGACCTGTGCAAACTGCTGCCTGAAATAGTTGAACAGCCTCTGGGGTTTATCCGATAAAATTGCGGGAGGTGTATCATTACCCATTGAGGCTGTTGGCTCCCTGCCATCAATACACATGGGTTTTATCATCTCTTCTGTATCTTCGCGGGTGTATCCGAATGCTTTAAGCCATAGCGGGTATTTATCGCCCATGCCAGATGGCACCCGTTCTTTCACCTCAATATTTTCAAGTTCAAGGCGATTCTCCCGTAGCCAGTTACCGTATGGATTCATCCTTGAGAGCTGTGATTTAAGCTCCTCATCGGGTATTATCACCCCCAGTTTTGTGTCGACCAGCAGTATCTTGCCCGGCCTTAGTCTTCCCTTCTCCTTTATCCTGTCAGCCGGGAAATCCTGTACACCCGTCTCGCTGCCCATGACAATAAGGTCATCATCGGTTATAAGGTATCTTGAGGGACGCAATCCGTTACGGTCAAGTGTCCCCCCCACATACCTGCCATCACTGAAGAGCAGTGATGCCGGTCCGTCCCAGGGCTCCATTATGGTTGAGTGATATTCATAGTAATCCTTCAGGCTGCCAGGAATGGGATTTTTGTCGTTAAACGATTCGGGAACCAGCATCGAAAGAGCATGTGGCAGAGATCGCCCGGTCAGCACCAGAAATTCCAGCGCATTGTCGAGCGAAGCAGAATCGCTTTTGCCCGGTTCAATTACCGGGAAGAGTTTCTGCAGGTCGCTTCCGAAAAGATCTGTTTTCAGCAAAGATTCCCGGGCCTGCATCCATAGACGGTTACCTCTTATGGTATTTATTTCACCATTGTGGGCAAGGAACCTGAAAGGCTGGGCAAGGTCCCAGGTTGGAAATGTGTTGGTGCTGAATCTTGAATGCACCAGTGCTATAGCGCTGGCAAATATTTTCTCACCCAGATCAGGATAGTATCGCTGCAGCTGCTCAGGTGTAAACATGCCTTTATATACAATTACCCTGGTCGACAGGCTTGGAACTGAGAACCAATCTTTCTGACCGATAGTCGAGCTTCTGATCTGTTTCTCAACAAGTTTCCGGATAACATAAAGCTTACGTTCAAGGTCTTCCTGCTCGTGGTTTCCTGTAATGAATACCTGTCTTATACAAGGTTCGGTACGGAGGGCAATTTCACCCAGAACACTGCTGTTTACCGGAACATCCCTGACAGCAGCAATATGCAGGTTCTCTTTGCTGACCTGTGAGAATAGCATCTCCTCGCAACTCTCCCTGTCCGTTTTGTTGCCGGGCAAGAAAACAAGTCCCGTCCCATAGCTTCCGGCAGGTGGCAGGTTCGCAATTTCAGATAGATAAAACTCATGTGGGATCTGTACCATTATGCCAGCTCCGTCGCCGGTCACATTGTCGGCGCTTTCGGCACCCCTGTGGGTCATTTTAAGCAAAACCCCAAGTCCGCGTTCAACAATTTCATGAGATTTTATGCCCCTTATGCTGGCCACGAAACCTATGCCGCAACTATCATGCTCATTTTCGGGGGAGTACAACCCTGTATTTCCATATCTGCCTGAAGCCATCTGAGTACTGTTTTATTATCTGAAAATAGTTAATTTACCCGGCCGGCTAATATTACCTTACCTGGCCATTGCCATAAATGATGTATTTTGTTGAAGTAAGATCCCTCAACCCCATAGGTCCGCGTGCATGAAGCTTCTGTGTTGAAATACCTATCTCGGCGCCAAACCCGAATTCGAAGCCGTCAGTAAACCGTGTCGAGGCATTCACATAAACTGCTGCAGAGTTGACCTCCGATACAAACCTTTGGGCATTAGCATAACTTTCGGTTACGATGGTCTCAGAATGTCCGGAACCGTAACTGTTTATATGATCAATTGCATCGGCTGTGTTCTCAACAATTTTCAAAGCGATCCTGAGATCAAGGTATTCTTCGTACCAATCGTCATCAGTGGCATTAACCGCGTACGGAACAAGGCTGGTAACGTAATTGTCGCCCCTTATCTCAACATTGTGTTTTTTAAGAGTTTCGCAGATGACCGGTAAAAAACCGCCGGCCAGTGACCGGTGGACAAGCAATGTTTCTATTGCATTGCATACACCCGGCCTCTGTGTTTTTGCATTTATGACGATCTTTTCAGCCATCACCAGGTCAGCTGTCTGGTCAATGTACGCGTGACAGTTTCCAACGCCGGTTTCCACTACAGGTACCCTGCTGTTTTCGACCACGGTTTTTATAAGCCCCGCACCGCCTCTTGGTATCAACAGATCAAGGTATTTGTTCAGTTTCATCATTGCCATTGCACTTTCCCTGCCGGTGTTCTCAACAAGCTGGACGGCCCCGGCAGGTATCCCCCTGGCTGAAAGCGCATCCTGTATGATGCCGGTAATGGCAATATTTGAGTTAATGGCCTCTTTGCCTCCCCGGAGAAGCACTGCGTTACCCGCCATCAGGCATAGTCCTGATGCATCGGCTGTAACATTGGGCCTGGCTTCATAGATAATTCCTATAACCCCGATGGGTACCCTTACCTGACCGATCTGCAATCCGTTGGGCCGCTTTTTCATGTACAGGACTTCGCCCACAGGGTCGTCAAGCCTGGCTATCTGCCTTATACCTTCCGACATAGCGCTTATTCGTTCGGGGTTCAGTGTCAGACGGTCAATGAGGGGTCCGCTGATACCATTCTTCTGCGCATTTTCCAGATCCCTGGTGTTGGCAGTTATTACCCTATCGGACTTTGCCTCCAGTAAACGGGCAATTTCTTCCAGCGCCGATCTCTTTTCGTCAGATGACATCCTTGCAAGAAATACTGATGCCTTTTTCGCCTGTGCACCTTTTTCGATCAATTCATCCATTGTGACAAATAATATAGTTTGGTATTCAATATCCAGTTTCCGGTTCACCCGGGTTCAGCCTGGCCGGGCAGATTTTACAGGGTCGCGGTCCCATGTAAACAATGTTCCCGCCTCGTTCCCCTGAAGGATGTCAGACAAAATACCAGGGCGCGATCCGTTTGCAATAACAACTTTAATATCGGCTGACCGGCAAATGCGTGCTGCAGCAATTTTGGCTGCCATACCGCCGGTCCCGAAACCAGTTGATGAACCTGCAGCCGACTTTTCCATATCTTCTGTCAGCCGGTTTACAACCCTGATAAGCTTTGCATATTGATCTTTTGTAGGGTCAGCAGTAAACAGCCCGTCAATGTCTGACAACAGGACCAGAAGATCGGCTCCGGCAAGTTCTGCCACATAGGACGACAATGTGTCGTTATCGCCAAACTCTATCTCGTCTGTAGCAACAGTGTCGTTCTCATTTACAATGGGAATTATATCCATTTTAAGAAGTTCTGCCAGGGTATTGCTTGCATTAACCCTTCTTTCATGATTGATGACAATATCCTTTGTGAGCAATACCTGCGCCACCTTCTGACAATTGTAATCGAAAAACCTCCTGTAGATCCTTATCAGCTCTGCCTGCCCGATGGCTGCAAGCGCCTGCTTGTCGGCCAGATCAGCAGGCTTTGAATTGATCCCCATCCTTCCCGATCCTACCGCGATAGCTCCGGAGGATACCAGTATCAGTTTTTTGCCCGATCTCTGGATTGCAGACATCGTCTCTGCCAGCCTCATAAGTCTGTGGTAATTCAATCGCCCGTTCGGGAATGTAAGGGTAGAACTTCCCGTTTTAACGACTATGGTCCTGCAATCCATAAGCTTCTTCCATTCTTCCATGATCATTCAGTTAATTGTTGCACCTGCATATTCGTTATAACCTGGAAAATATCCTGTACCGATGAAATGATCATACTCCCCTCTGTCAATCCTGCCAGCCAGTTCAATAAGCTCACCCGTGCCAGTAGTTATAACCGATGGGTAGCCCTTGATAAAAACAATGAAAGTTTCGGGATCTGATGTACTTATCACAATTGAATCTGCATCTGTAAGCTCAGATGCCATCAGGGCGAGAGGATAGTTGTCATTTAAGATGATATCTGTTGTGCTTACGGAGTCATTTTCATTTATTACAGGTATAATACCTTTTTGCAGAAGTCTGGCCAGCGTGTTTCTGGCGTTCTTGTTCCTTACGGGATCCCCTGTAGCATCACATGTCAGGAGAACCTGAGCCACGGTCTGGCCGAACCTGTCAAAGCAGTCCTGGTACATCATAATCAGTTCAGCCTGTCCGACAGCTGCCGTTGCCTGTTTGGCAGTGATGCCGGGTGGAATCAAAGGCATATTGAGCCTGCAGGCGCCCAGGGCAATCGCTCCTGAGGAAACCAGGAGTACATCCACTCCTGAATTTCTCATATTTGAGCACAGCATGGCAAGATGTTCCATCCTGGCGCTGCTCACTTTGCCATCGTCACCGCAAAGGGTCTCGAATTCTATTTTGAATACAATTGTTCCGCAATGTTGTGCTGTCATATCCTGTTCTCAGTTTTATCAGTCTGCTTTCCGGTCACCCCAGTAATCCGGCAATGGCTTCTTCTGCAGTGGTGAAGTCCAGCCGCGACATTATCTTTTCCATTTTAGATTCTATCAACTCATTGCAAAGGTTGCCGATGCTGCCAATATGGGTATGATCTAATCCTGTAAGAGGTTTGAATTCACCTGCAGCTATCTTACCTGCAACGGTCCTGTAAGCCTCCCTGAACGGCATACCACCCATTACCAGCCTGTTTACCTCTTCTACACTGAAAAGATCATTGTAAATATTGTTGTCAAGTATTTCCTCATTTACCACGATCTCTGTTATCAGTCTGTTTGTTACTGAGATAAGTTCGCTTAATATGCTGAATGCCGGCAGATAAGTCTCCTTTATCAGCTGGTAATCTCTGTGGTAACCTGACGGCAGGTTGGCGCATATCATTGATATTTCGGTAGGTAGGGACTGGAGCCTGTTCCCGGTGGCGCGTACCAGCTCAAACACATCGGGATTCTTTTTGTGTGGCATGATGCTTGATCCTGTTGTGAACTTTTCAGGAAGTTCGATGAAGCCGTAGTTCTGACCACTATACAGGCAAATATCGCCTGCCATCCCGGCAAGTGTCGAGCCGGCTGAGCCGATCGCAAAAGCTGCTGCTTTCTCCATCCTTCCTCTGCTCATCTGTGCATTGACAACATTCACGTGCATATTGCCAAACCCAAGTAAGGATGTTGTAAACTCCCTGTCGACAGGAAAAGAGGAGCCAAATCCGGCCGCCGATCCCAGGGGGTTCTGGTCGGCTATCCGGTATGCAGCCTCAAGAAGCAGCATATCTTCTGTAAGGCATTCAGCCCATGCACCGAACCATAACCCAAAGGAGGAAGGCATGGCAACCTGCATGTGGGTATAACCAGGCATCAACACATCCTTGTGCCTGTTACTTAAATGCAAAAGCCTGTGAAAGAGCTCAAGAATGAGACCGGCAATATCCCGGAGGCCTGCCCTTGTGAAAAGTTTAATGTCAACAAGCACCTGGTCATTTCTCGATCTTGCGGTATGGACCTTTTTGCCTGTATCTCCAAGAGCGGTGGTAAGCATCAGTTCCACCTGGCTGTGGACATCTTCAACACCCTCCTCAATAATGAAATCACCTCTTTCAATGATTTTGTAAATCTTCCTGAGTTCCGCCTCAAGGGCATGAAGTTCCTTAACAGTTATCAGCCCCGCCTTCTCAAGCATTTTAACATGGGCAAGTGTGCCGATAATATCCCAGGCTGCAAGTGCAAGGTCAATCTGGCTATCCTTGCCTGCTGTGAAATCTGCCACAAGTTTTTCAGTCTCTTTACCTTTATCCCAAAGCTTCATATATGTAATAATATTAACAATTCACAATCACTGGCGGGATACTGTTATTGCATGGTGAGCCATCAGCCTTATCGCGTTGATTTTTATAAATCCTTCACTGTCCTGCTGGTTAAATCCTCCTTCAATATCCATGCTTGAAAGGTCCTGGTCATAAAGAGAGCTTGGAGATTCACGACCGTCAATCATCACGTTGCCTTTATACAGAGTCAGATATACGGTACCATCAATCAGCTCCTGGCTTTTATTAACCGCAGCCATCAGGAATTCCATTTCAGGGCTGAACCAGAATCCGTTGTAAACAAGCTCGGCAAATACAGGCGACAACATATTCCTGAGCCTCATTACCTCCCTGTCCATTGCTATACCCTCTATATCCATATGAGCTTTCAGCAGTATCTCGGCACCAGGTGTTTCATAAACTCCCCTCGACTTAATTCCCACGTACCTGTTCTCGACCATGTCGAGTAGTCCTATGCCGTTTTCGGCACCAAGGTTGTTCAACCAGGAGTACATTTCGAGCGGATCTGATTTTTCGGTATTCTCGTCAGTATTAACCACGCTGACAGGAGTTCCGTCTTTGAAAGTGATCGAAATATGCGTCTCTTTGTCAGGTGCATCCTGTGGCATCCTTATACGTGAAATGATATCTCTGCCCGCCCTGAATTTAGGATCTTCAAGTATTCCTGCCTCATGGCTTATATGCATCAGGTTATCATCTTCACTGTATGGCTTTTTGAGAGTTGCCTTAACAGGAATTCCTTTGGCCTCGGCATACCTTAGCAGATCTGTTCTGCCCTTGAACTGTTCAAGGAACTTCCTGTTCTTCCAGGGTGCAAACACTTTGATAAGGGGATTAAGCGCATAGTAAGCAAGCTCAAACCTGACCTGGTCATTGCCCTTGCCGGTTGCTCCATGTGACACATAACCTGCATTCTCTAAAGCAGCTATTTCAATCTGCCTTTTTGCTATAAGCGGTCGTGCCAGGGCTGTTCCCAGCAGGTAGCGGCTTTCATACAAGGCGTTTGCCTTTATGGCGGGCAGTATATAACTGGTCACGAACTCCTCTTTAAGATCTTCTATATAAACCCCGGCCGCACCGATCGCGATCGCCTTTTCCCTTGCTTCTTCAAAATCGTCATCCTGCCCTACATCGGCAATGTAGGCAATAACTTCATAACCCTCGTCAATAAGCCACTTCAGTATTACCGATGTGTCCAGTCCCCCGCTGTACGCAAGGACTATCTTTTTCTTGTTAATTGTCATAATATGATATTTTTTGGTTAGAAATATGGCTGTCAGATACTATCCGGAGGTGAACTAAACGTTAACGCTGCCAGGTATTGCACTTGTCAGGACCCGCTCCAGATCCCGCCTGCTGATCCCTTCGCGGGAAATTACCAGGATTGTATCATCTCCGGCAATGGTTCCAAGTATTTCAAAGGCTTTCATGCCATCAATCCTGTATGCTATCCCGCTTGCAAAACCTGGCAGGGTTTTTATTACAGCCATGTTGCCGGTATAATCGACAGAAAGGTAACCCTGGTTTACCGCCTCCTTCATCACTTCCTCATTTTCACTATCAACAGGTAGATTATCAGGTAAAAAATATATCAATCCCTTTTCAGCATCCGGTTTTTTACCCGCCCTGAGAAACTTAAGGTCTCTGGAAAGTGTTGCCTGGGTGTACCTGAAACCATTATCTATAAGCAGTTTCAGCAACTCTTCCTGGTTTCCGATCTTATTGGTCCTTATCAGTCTCCTTATTTCAAGTAAACGCTCAGTCCTGTTCATAAATTTATATTATTGCAGTAACCATTCCTGCATATATATGCATGTGCGATGCAAATATATACATATTTTTTGATTATCTATAACAATTGGAGTATTTTTACGAATAATTTCAACTTTCAAAAGTTTTCAGTATGAGATTTTATGTTTCTAAATCAACATTAGCCATTTTAATTATCCTTTTGCTTCAATGCTCTGTGTCATCAGGATCAGGCACCAGGGAGCTTATTCAATATTTTTCAAATAAAGCCGTGCCCTTTGCCGATGCAGGTGGCCTTGATGAAATAATAGCTGCCATGGGAGAACGCGATCTTGTCCTGTTGGGGGAGGCATCACATGGAACATCAGAGTTTTATGAGTGGAGGGCAGAAATTACAAAACGGCTGATAACCGAAAAGGATTTTTCCTTTGTTGCAGTCGAGGGCGACTGGGCATCGATATACAGGCTTAATGAATACGTTAAAGGCCGTCCCGGAGCACCTTCATCAGCCAGGCGGGTACTAAGGAGATTTGACCGGTGGCCTGAATGGATGTGGGGAAATACCGAAATTGAGAAGCTGGCAGAATGGATGCGGGAATATAACAGCACTCTTCCTGACGATCAGAAAGTCGGTTTCTACGGCATGGATGTATATGGCCAGTGGGAAGCGATGGATGACCTCCTGGAATTCACGTCAAAAAATATGCAAAGACACCACAGGCAGATCAGCAGAAGCATGGAGTGCTTTGCCGGTTATGACCGCGACGAATGGGTCTATGCAAGGGCAGTTGTCGGAAGGGGACATCCTTCCTGTGAAGGTGATCTTGAAAAGGTAACAGAAATATTCAGGGAGATGTCCGGACTGATCGAAGGGGATGAGTTGGAAGATTTCAGAAGAGCAAAGCAGAATGCCTATGTAGTGAAAAATGCCGAAGACTTTTTCAGACTCGCCATTACTGACAACACAGCCTCATGGAACAGCAGGGCAACACACATGTGGGAAACCGTAAAGAGATTGCTCAGGTGGTACGGGGAGGATTCCAAAGGCATAGTATGGGCACACAATACCCACGTTGGAGATGCCGATGCTACCGTGATGCGCTACCAGAACATGGTTAACATCGGCAAACTCAGCAGGGAAGAGCTGGGGAAGGACCGTGTATTCATAAACGGTTTCGGGACCTACACCGGAAGGGTGAATGCAGGCAGCAGCTGGGGGTCAAGTATGCACAGGATGCAGGTGCCCGAAGGAATTGAAGGCAGCTATGAATACATATTCGGGCAGGTTGGCCATGAACAGTTCTACCTTCTGTTTGACCAGGAAGACCGTTCCCACCCGGCACTATCTGAGTTCATAGGCCACAGGGCAATAGGCGTTGTATACAATCCCCGGCATGAGGCGGGCAATTATGTACCAACCATAATGCCTGAAAGGTATGATTCGTTCATTTTTATACGCGAGACCAGCCCCCTGAGGCCGGTACGCTAATCCATTCTATTCAACGAATTCTGCACCGGGTATTCCTGAGAGCTGCCTGTAAAGCTGGTTTGCATTCAGGATCATGAAGCTTCGCACATCAAACCCGGATTCCCTGAATGCACGGGCAACCCAGGTATTACAGGTGCGGAAGAGATGGTATTTCCGGGTCGCCATAAAATAGTGGTTGGTTTCTCCATATGCCGTGCTTGTAACCGGGTTCCCTTCATCATCATGCTTGTAGCTTTCTGCAATGTATCCTGTCAGTCTCTCAAACTGCTCCTCCGTCATCGGAACACGCAATATCCTGCTATCTCCGCCATATGCCGATTCTACCGGAAGGTTGAAAGCATATATCTGCATTACGCTCTGAGTTGGCCACAGCATTGCCCTGGCGGCAAGAAACACAGGGATGCCGGAAGCCTGGTAAAATTTTTCATCACCCCATCCCACATCTATATGATTACGATCCTGGTACATTTCAATTTCGGGCCATATGCCAGTATCGACATCTTCTATTTTGAAAACAATACCTGTGTGCCAGAACTCCTGTATTACGTATACGGTATACGACCCGTAACCGTAATCTGTAACTGCATCCTGTCCGTTTATCTTGTTGCTGCATGAGAAAAAGGGTATAAATATCACAGCAGCCAGTAAGCATATAACCTGGTGCCGTTTCCTGCCGATTGTTGATTCAGGTATCATATTTTTAAAAGGTTAGCAGCAAGTGTAAGCGCGTAAGAAAGTGCCGCGATAAGCATTACCGCAAGAAATCCGGCCTCCACTGCAATGATTGTTGCAAGGGCAGTGCTGATAACCGACAGGCAGCCGTTAATTCCCCACGCCCAGGGTATAAGCAACCTGTTGTGTACAGCCAGTTTTCTCAGCCCCAGTGGGAAAGGCATGCCCATAAAAAATGCAGCCGGCGATATAAACAATATCGACAGGAATATCTTCAGAAGCAACGGCAGATTGATTGTGGCACGCAAAAGAGGCGTGAGAAAAAGGATATAGAGAAGAATAAAGAATATTACGAGCGAAAGCACCCTGACAAAATCCATGGCTCCGGTACCTAATCTTGACGAAGCATAACTACCTACCCCTGAACAGATCAGCATGCCGCTCAGAACTGCCGCTGCTGCATAAATCGGGTTGCCAAAATAGAGAATAAATTGCTGGATAAGGGTTATTTCGATAAACATGAAGCCGAGTCCGATTCCACTGAAATGCAAAACAGTATAGGCTTTTCCAGCCCCTTTCCAGCCCAGGGCGAACAGGGGAAGGATTATCAGTATGACAGCCGCCGCGGTTATCTGCAGGAAGGTAATAATAACAACCAGGTAACCTATCTCAAGAAACGGAACGGATGACTGACCGAATACCTCTTCCATCTTTCTGTACCGGCTCAGTTTCAGGAACTGGGAAAAATAAGGTATATTATCGGTAGCAGGCCGTATGTTGAAATCATATTCCCTGTAGAACTCATCTCTGTCATCAGACATAATTTTGTCAACATACATGAAAAAATCGTCATCCTGAAGCTGGTTGTAAACCGACCGCTCTTCCGGGTCAAGCCCCGGGAGCAACACCGGATCAAAGAACATTTTGTGGCAGAACTCCCTGATATTATCTGCTTCCTTACCTGTAACGGGTGATTTCTTAAGTACGAAAGTGATGGTTCCCCATCCGCGTATCGCAGCAATATGTTCCTCGACAGGTGCATCACTTTCAGCCTCATGGGCCTCAACAAGCGTTGCCAGAAGCTTGAGCGTGTTCCGGGGCGGATAATCCATCCATGATGTGATTGAGATCATGCCGTCTTCGGTTAACCTGCTGCGCATTTCTGCAAAGGATTCCATGGTCATTATGAACTGCTCTTCAAGGGCATTTATTCCGGATGTGCCACCAAAGGTTTCTGATGTGGGAAGTATTATGAGGTCATACAAATTGTCGTCTGCCAGAAGATAACTGCGGGAGTGTATATTGACCGGCGTGACCTCAGGCAGGTGATACATGGAATCAATCATTGGTGCAAGTTCCTTTTTCAGCAGGTTGACGGCAACCCTGTTCTGCTCTACGGCTGTAATATTTTCAACCCCCATTGTGAGGGCATGGGCAGCAAACAAACCTGTTCCCGCATCAAGCAGCAGGAGGTTGTCAGGCTTTCCGACAACATACGGCAGGTTATTGGTGGTATAGTTAAGAAAATGACTTGTATCGGTCTCAGACCATTCAACAACTGGTCCGAACCAGTTACCGTTGTTGAAAATCACGTCGCGAACAGGTACGGTTTCAGTAAAGGTAAGGCTTAAACCCGGAGCATACCTGAGCGCCGGCGACCGTACCACGTTGAGTTGCCCGTAGGGGCTTGTCTTCTCCTTGACAATCTCTGCTTCCGGAAGATTCAGGGCTCCCGAGAGGCTTTTATATTGAGACATGGGCAGGGAGGGAGGTTTAATGACAAGAATTACCGGCAGCACGACGGCAGCAATAAGAAGGGGCACAAAGCGGGTACGAAGCTCTTGGGGAATTAAAAGGGCGCCTGCAACGACAGGCATCAAACCAACAGCAGAAGGAAGCTGTGCAGGTGAAAAGATCCAGAAAAGCAGCAGCATAAGCAATCCGCCTATACCTGATCCCAACAGGTCGGCAAAGTACAGCGGGCCTATTTTCTCCACATAATGAATATAAACCAGTCCGATAGCCAGCGCTCCCAGAAAAAACGGGATGAAGAAAGCAAAATAGGTTATGAGCAGGGTAAATATCTGGCTCCGGTCAACAAACAGCAGGTATGAATCAAAACTTCCGAAAACTGTTGAAGAGACAAGCATTATAAGCGACATTGATGCTCCTGAAAGAACCATCAGCAGGGGAAGGATTGAATGAATGCGATTCACGAACCAGGCCCTTGCAATCGCGAGAACAGTACCGCTCGCCCCAAAACCCAAAAGTGCTACTGATATAACCATGTATGCAAAATGGCTCCATTGAATTATGGAAAGCACCTGCATAAGGGTTAACTGAAAAGCTATGATTGACGCCGAAAGCAGTCCGACTCCCAGGTATAGTTTCCTTAACATACTGCAAAATTTATTTTACCGGAGGCCGTTTTTTCAGTCCCTCCTGGTAAAAGGAACAAACCTAACCGGCATAAGATTTGTTGTGGTTATTCTCTCACCCTTTTTCTCAACCAGCATCAGAGTCTGCACCAGGAAAGGCGATCCTACCGGTATGATCATTTTTCCACCATCCTTCAGCTGCTCGACCAGGGGAGGAGGAATGTATTCGGCAGCAGCGGTAACAACAATTGCATCAAATGGTGCCTTGTCCGGGTATCCGAAATAGCCATCGCCGATTATTACCTCGATATTATCGTAACCCAGGTTATCCAGAAGGTTTTTTGCCCTGTTTCCCAGTTCGGGTATTATCTCTATCGTAACCACTTCTTCAACTATCTCGCCAAGGATTGCCGCCTGATAACCTGAGCCTGCCCCGATCTCAAGTACGCGGTCGCCGGGACGCGGATTTACAAGCTGGGTCATATAGGCAACAATATATGGCTGTGAAATAGTCTGCCCGTATCCAATAGGCATAGGCCCGTCATCGTAAGCACGTCTTTGCTGTGCACGCGGCACGAACAAGTGCCGTTCAACATTCTGCATTGCCTGTATTGTAGGCTGATGATCAATACCCCGGCTGATTATCTGCCGGCGAACCATATTTTCCCGCATCCGGTCGTAGTCTTGTGCAAAACTACCCGGTCCGGCAAGGAATATCATGACCAGAAAGATTAATAATCTCATAGCTGTTGAGTTTAGTTTGTCAAACCGAAAAATATAAAAAACAGAGCACAACACCAAGAATGGGCAGTAAATGGCAGCCGGGAGCAAATGTACTCTGATCATTCGGTTTTTTTTTCTTTCTTTGTAATCATAATTGATCATTCCTTTGTAAAAATCTATTTAATCAACAAAGAATTCAGGACTAATATTGCCCTTTCGGGGAAGGGCACGGTGATAACAAACCCCTTACCAGAAAAACTATAAAATTTTTAATAGCTTTAAAACCTACCATTATGAAAAAGAAAACTGTATTATTAACGGCAATCCTATTACTAATTGCAATTACTATGGAAGCACAAGAAGGCAGAGACAGAGTTACAGAAGTTCAAGAACCAGTTCCTCCGGTTGTTACACCTGGTGTTGGCACGGCTCCCCCCTCCGATGCGATTGTTTTGTTTGATGGCACCGATCTTTCAAACTGGGAAAGAATGAATGGTGAACCGGCACAGTGGACCGTCAGCGATGGTGCAATGACTGTAGTCCCCCGAACGGGAGATATTCAGACAAAACAGGGATTCGGCGATGTCCAGCTGCATATCGAATGGCGTGCACCGGCCGGGATAAGAGGTGAAGGACAGGGCAGGGGTAACAGCGGTGTTTTCTTTATGGGCAGGTACGAAGTACAGGTGCTCGATTCCTACGACAATCCCACTTATCCGAACGGACAGGCTGCCTCGGTCTACAAGCAGCATATACCCCTGGTAAATGCCTGCAGCCCTCCCGGAGAATGGCAGACATACGATATCATCTTCATGGCCCCCAGGTTCAAAGAGCAGGGGCGGGTAACCGATCCGGCAAGGGTAACGGTTATCCACAACGGGGTGCTGGTCCAGAACAATGTTGAAATATGGGGTGATACCAAGTGGATCGGACTTCCGACATATACAAAGCATGAGGACAAACTTCCTCTCAGGCTCCAGGACCACGGCGATCTCGTGAGCTTCAGGAATATATGGGTAAGAGAGCTTTAAATATCCCCAAACGGTAACAGACCGTTTGGGGATCTTCATTAACAAATACCCGCAATTCGTGCTTTTAACCTCCATCACGACCAGGTTGACAATAGTGAAGATCAGCAGGCAACACAACTCTGTGGCTATACCTCCCTGCTGAAAAGCGGATCTATCTGCAATGCTTTCTGACGGAGCGAATCCTCCTGGTTTGCAGTAAGCGGCCTGAAGTGATGCACCCTGTCCAGCGCCTTAAGAAACAGGCTCATGTCACCCGGTGGTATGACCGACGTGACCTTCCGCGAAAGCGAAAAGGCAAGGGCCTGGTCAAAAAGCTCATTATCAAGTACCGGTTTGTACCACACGTTGGAGAACAATCTCTCTTCTCCTGACCTTAAACCCCTTTCTGCCAAAGATTTAAGCACAAATATGCCAAGATTCCTCTCAACCGCCTTTTCATAGACGCGGGGGCCGAAATTGCCGCTGTGCCAGCAGACAAAATTTATGGGGAACATTACGGTGTCAAAATCAAAATATTCCAGGGCCAGCAATGCCGCCTCTTCGGTATGGGCTGAAAAGCCAATCAGCCTGACCTTCCCCTGCTCACGTGCCCGGAGTATCGCCTCCATAGCGCCTCCCGGGGCAAATGACCGCTCAACATCCTCAATGCTGGTGAGTGCATGGAGCTGGTAAAGGTCAAAGTAATCGGTGCGCAGCTTATCAAATGATTCCTGCATCTCCCTTTCAACCCCCTCCCTGTCACGCTGGGCGCTTTTACAGGACAGGAAGCATCTCTTCCTGTAGGGTTCCAGGGCAGGGCCCATCAGCTCCTCTGCGTTGCCATATGTCGGGGCAACATCATAATAGTCAATGCCAGCCTCGAAAGCCCGGGCAATCATATCATTGCAGGTTTCCTGCGGTTCATTGTTGAGCA
Organism: Bacteroidales bacterium; assembly: GCA_007133565.1. Taxonomy (GTDB): domain Bacteria; phylum Bacteroidota; class Bacteroidia; order Bacteroidales; family PUMT01; genus PXAP01. The sequence continues at coordinate 17,369 of SLMM01000176.1, read as the reverse complement.
TTATCCCACCGAATCCGATTGCCGATATTTCTTCTCCTGACCTTCCAAGTATTCTCCGTGGTACCGGCCTGTCGCCGAAGAGGTTGACAGAAGCCCATAGTGAACCGGCAGACAATGTTATAAGTCCCCCGCCCACCACACTTTTTTTGATGAATTTTCTCCTTTTCATGATAAGTTTTTTTTGGTCTGGTGTAAACATTAAGTTATTTCATCTGCCTCAGTACATACTGAAGAATTCCGCCGTGCCTGAAATATGCTATCTCAATCTCCGAATCAAGCCTGGCCCTTACGCTGAAACTCTTTTCGGAACCGTCATCCCTTTTTGCACTGACTGTCAGTATTTTGCCGGGCGCTATCCCTTCGGCAATCCCCTCTATGGTAAAATGCTCAGTGCCTGTAAGACCAATATTTTCAGCGTTTTCACCATCCATGAACTGGAGCGGGAGAACACCCATTCCCACGAGATTGCTGCGGTGAATTCTTTCGTAACTCTCGGCAATAACAGCTCTGATACCCAAAAGGAAGGTACCCTTGGCTGCCCAGTCCCTGCTTGAACCGCTTCCGTACTCCTTTCCTGCAATAACAATAAGAGGTGTATTGTCCTGCCTGTAAAGCTGAGCTGCTTCAAAAACACTCGTTTCGCTATTTTTGGGAAGATATGTGGTGTATCCTCCCTCGGAAGTTGCCAGCTTGTTCCTTATCCTTACGTTGGCAAATGTGCCGCGTATCATAATTTCGTCATTACCCCTGCGGGAACCATATGAGTTGAAATCCTTTCTTTCCACACCCCGTTCAAGAAGATATTTGCCTGCGGGAGTTTTTGTACTGAAAGCACCGGCAGGAGAAATATGGTCGGTTGTTATGCTGTCGCCAAGATACAGCAGCACCCTTGAATTTATAATGTCAGACAGTTCTGCAGGCTCAGGGTCAATGTCTTTGAAAAAAGGTGCCTCTTTTATATATGTGGAGGAATCATCCCATTTGTAAACCTCTTCACGGGGCACCTCAAGGCTTTTCCATATATGGTCGCCCTCGAAAATCTCGCCGTAATTCCTGCCGTAATCTTTACGGGAGAGCACAGATGCCATTATCTCATTTATCTCTTCTGATGAAGGCCAGAGATCCCTCAGGTAAACCGGATCCATGTTTGGATCCCAGGCAACCGGTTCATTCATCAGGTCAATATCAATTCTCCCCGCAATGGCATATGCAACTACCAGTACAGGCGACATCAGGTAATTCAGTTTTACCTGGGGGTGTACGCGTGCCTCGAAGTTCCTGTTGCCTGACAGCACTGATGCTACAATCAGGTCATTTTCGTCAACAGCCTCGGCAATATGGGGAGGAAGCGGACCTGAATTTCCGATACAGCTTGTACAACCGTATCCAACCACATGAAAACGTAGCGCTTCAAGGTCCTCCAGCAGTCCGCTGTTCTTCAGGTAATCGGTTACCACCTTTGACCCAGGGGCCATTGAGGTCTTTACCCACGGCTTTGTCCAAAGCCCTCTTTCCCTGGCCTTCCTTGCCATTATTCCCGCACCTATCATTACGCTTGGATTGGATGTATTTGTACAGGATGTTATGGCAGCAATTACAACTGAACCGTCACTAATGGTGAATTTTTCATTATTGATTTTGACTTCCACCGTCCTCAAACCATTATCTTCAGTCGCCGGTTGAACTTCAGCAGGCCCGGACCGCACTGCATCTTCCTGCTGGGCGCTTCCGCCTTCTCCTTTCCACCTGTCAATCTCACGTTCATCAATGCTTACATATGACCTGTTGAAATCAGCTTCAAGCTGCTGCCTGAATGCAGCGTCAGCATCTCTGAGGAGGATCTTGTCCTGCGGCCTTCGTGGCCCAGCTATAGTAGGTTCAACAGTTGACAGGTCAAGTTCCAGGATGTGAGAATACTCAATCTCCTCCTTCCCGGTACGCCACAGCAAGTTTGCCCTGCAATAGTCCTCCACCAGCCTGATCTGCTGTTCAGGCCTGTTTGTCTGCCTCATATATTCTATCGTCCTGTTATCTATGGGAAAATATGTGACCGTACAGCCGAACTCAGGCGACATATTTGCAATAGTAGCCCGGTCGGGTACAGTAAGCGAATCAAGTCCGTTACCAAACACCTCTACGAATTTGCCCACAACACCGTGCGAACGGAGCAGGCTGGTAATGTTCAGTACAAGGTCAGTCGCAGTAGTGGCTGAAGGTAATTTTCCCGTAAGTTTCAGTCCGATAACCTGGGGCATGATAAAATATACAGGCTGCCCGAGTATTGCAGCTTCAGCCTCAATTCCTCCTACACCCCATCCAATAACGCCTATTCCGTTTACCATAGGCGTATGGCTGTCCGTGCCAACCAGCGTGTCAGGAAAGGCCATGCCGTTGCGGGCAATGACCCCGGTGGCAAGGTACTCCAGGTTTACCTGGTGACATATGCCCAATCCGGGAGGAACTACAGAAAAATTGTCAAACGATCCCTGGGCCCATTTCAGGAACTGGTATCTTTCTTTGTTGCGCTCATATTCCTTTTCAACATTCTGCTGGTATGAATAGCTTGTTCCGAAGAAATCAACCTGTACGGAGTGGTCTATCACAAGGTCAACAGGTATCAGCGGGTTTATTTTTGCAGGGTCTTTTCCTTTCCTGCCCATCTCGGCACGTAATGATGCAATGTCAACTACTGCTGGAACCCCGGTAAAATCCTGCATCAGCACACGTGCAGGTTTGTATGGGATATCGGCGTCACCCGGTTCGGGTTTCCAGCCAAGAATTGTTCTGACATTCTCCTCTGTTATGCCGAACCCGTCGAAATTGCGCAGGGCATTTTCAAGCAGGATCCTTATGGAAAAGGGGAGGTGCGAAACAGGATGTCCCTGCTCATCAAGTTTTCGCAGACTGAAAAACTCAAACCGGCCCATTGCGGTATCCAGAGTATCTTTTATTGCAAAAGGTAGTTTAGCCATATTTTTATTGTTTTAGTAACTCAAAAGTAATCAAACAAACCTTTTTAAAAAACAGCCGGATACACTATTTGTTTGCTCTCAGCACGCAAAAACTTAAATTATTCTTCACCATGTACCAGGCAGGAATGTTAATTCATCAATGCAGACGCATTACAAAGAGGCTGCCCTTTTGAGGCAGCCTCCCCGGTAAATTCAGGAAAACATAAGGAATCAGTCAAAAGATTTAATAGATTCGGCAATTATTGATGATGCTTCCCTCAGCTGTTGTTCATTTATTACCAGCGGCGGGGCAAACCTGATAATATGACCGTGTGTAGGTTTGGCCAGCACCCCGTTGTCTTTCATTTTGAGGCATACATCCTGTGCAGTCTTTCCGTTCCTGGGTTTAATCACAATTGCGTTTAGCAGGCCTTTACCCCTCACTAACTCGACCATCTCTGAATTGATTTTGCTCATCTCTTCCCTGAATACTTTTCCGAGTCGTTCAGCATTATCAGCAAGGTTCTCCTCCTTCACCACTTCAAGGGCCGCCATAGCCACCCTGGCTGCAACAGGGTTTCCCCCGTATGTAGAACCATGCTCTCCCGGCTTAATGGTCAGCATAATATCATCATCGGCAAGTACGGCCGAAACCGGATACACACCACCGGAAAGGGCCTTTCCGAGAATAAGGATGTCGGGCCGTACATTCTCGTGGTCGCAGGCAAGCAGCCTTCCTGTCCTTGCAATGCCGGTCTGCACTTCATCGGCAATAAACAAAACATTATGCTTTTTGCACAGTTCACTCACACCTTTCAGGTAACCGTCGTCAGGCACATAAACGCCTGCCTCCCCCTGTATCGGTTCTACCAGAAAACCTGCGACATTAGGGTCATTCAGTTCCTTTTCAAGGGCATCCAGGTCATTGTAGGGTATAGTGACAAACCCCGGTGTATATGGCCCGTAATGCCTCCTGGCATCAGGATCGGTTGAGATAGAGACGATGGTTATTGTCCGTCCGTGAAAATTATTCTCACATACTATAATCTTGGCCTCGTTCTCAGGCACACCCTTTTTGAGGTATGCCCATTTACGACATAGCTTCAGGGCGGTCTCATCTCCCTCAACTCCTGTATTCATAGGCAGCACCTTGTCATAACCGAAATACCTGGTTATATATTCTTCATATTCACCCAGACATGAATTGTGAAATGCACGGGAGGTAAGACAAAGCCTGCCGGCCTGTGCTGTAAGTGCATCTATGATTTTAGGATGGCAGTGTCCCTGGTTTACGGCTGAATAAGCTGAAAGAAAATCAAAATAACGTTTTCCTTCAACATCCCATACATATATACCTTCGCCCCTTTCAAGCACTACCGGTATAGGATGATAGTTATGCGCCCCGTACTTCTCTTCTCTTTTGATGTAGTCTTGTGTGTTCATATCTTATTCGTTAAATTTTAAATATTTTATTTCTGAAAGAATGCAATCTTAATACAACTTTTCCAAATATCCTAAGATACGGCTATAATAAAATATCTCAAACTGCTCAAACAAAAAGAGGTATTTGCTGTTCTCAGATAAAGCTGATAACTTGTACATTATTATAAAAAAATATTCTATGGAAAAGCAAACAGGAATTATCAACGAGCTCATTGAAAAGCGTTACAGTCCCCTTGCATTTGACAGTAAACCTGTTGAAGAGGTAAAGATACTGAAACTGTTCGAAGCTGCCAGGTGGGCCCCTTCGAGCAGGAATGAACAGCCCTGGCGTTTCATTTATGCCACAAGGGAAGAAAGTGATGCTTTTAACAATATGTATGATACTCTGGCCGAAGGAAACCGGGTATGGGCAAAGAACGTTCCGCTGCTTATTCTCAGTGTGGCGGCCAGGAATTCCTCATTTAACGGAAAACCCAACTATTACGCAATGCATGATACCGGGATGGCCGTTGGCAACCTTCTTGTCCAGGCAACCGATATGGGATTATATGTACACCAGATGGGCGGGTTTGACAAGGAGATGGCAAGGGAAAACCTGGGTATACCAGACGGATTTGATCCGGTTGCAATGATAGCTGTAGGGTACCGGGGCAGGACAGATGATCTTCCGGCCGACCTGCAAAAAAGGGAAAAAGCAGAGAGAACCAGAAATGAATTGAGTGAATTTGTTTTCAAAAGCAGTTGGAATAAAAGCAGGGGATGATCAGAATTTGGCAATTAAACGGATATTGATGCGCCTTCCCGACAAATAATTGGGAACAGCAAATTCTCCCGGTACCCCGGGGTCGTGTGATATTGTTTTTAACCAGAAGTAAGATCCTGTATTCCTGATATCAAGCATGTTGAATATTTCAGCGCCAATTCTCAGGCTCCTGAAGTTACCCGGAACATGCCCCATTCCCGGATCCTTAAGGCTGCTGAAAATTTCTTTAGAAAACCCTATGTCGACCCTGCGATAGGAGGGCATTCTGAAAGAAAGTTCATGTGCAGGGGTGTTGGGGGGACTGAAGGGAAGGCGGCTGCCATAGATCATTCTCATGTGTACCTTGTATGCCGGGTTGTTGGGAAGATAATCCTGAAAAAATACGGCAAGATTTACCAGCTGGTCAGTCGGGCGCGGATAATATCCTGTAAAATTTTCAACTCCGGTATCATTATCGATATACCCTACCGATTCTCGTGTACGCAGAAATGACAGGCTGACCCAGGAGTCCACTCCCGCAACAAAATCGCCGTGAAGTTTCATGTCAATACCTGTTGCATATCCTCTAGCATTGTTTTCGCCCGAATAAATAATTCTAATGTTATCTGTTTTATATGGTATCAGGTCATGCAGCCATTTGTAATACAGCTCAGTTGACAGCCTGAATGGCCTGTTCCACAGTCGCATAAAATAATCATTACCCAGAACCAGGTGGATTGATTTCTGAGGTACCTTGTCCAGGTTTATGTTGCCGAATTTGTCACGAAACTCACGGAAGAACGGCAATTGATAATAATATCCGCCTGACAGGTGGAAGACAAGGTTGTTCCAGGCTGCCGGGTATAGTGTAAGAGAGGCGCGGGGACTGACAAAAATGCCACCGCTGTAATCCCAGAAAACAGTCCTGATTCCTCCGCTGGCATCCAGCATGGCCCTGCTGAGGTCAATCCTTGTGGTGTTTTGCAGATATGCAGAGTACCTCAAAACTGCAAGGCTGTTCTCAGAGGCAGCCAGATGCCATGGAACAATTTCACTGCCTGTATAGGGCAGGTTGTATCCTGCAGAGTCTATAATCTGCCACTCCCTCATCCTGTCATCAAAAACATCGTTCTGCATCTGCAGTCCCCATTCAAGCCGGCTTCCTGAATATAAATATTCACCTCTGTGTGCAATCGATAAAACCCTGGCTTCAAGAAAGTTTCTGGCATGGTTGATGAAAGTGCCAACACCGATATTCATTACACTGTCGGCTGAATTTTCAGATGACAGCTGCTTTTCAAGCTGATTTATCAGGTACCTGCCCTGCAGGTCAAAAGTTTCCGACTCAGAAGTATTGAATGCCGACACATTGACAACCAGGTTCATTTTGTCTGACGGACTGTAATTAAGGCTCAGGGCGCCTGAATAGGTACGGAATACGCTGGCATCGCGGCCGTCAAAATATATCATCAACTGCATCAGGTTATCAAAAGTTCCAAAACTTGTCTCCCGCGTCTCAGGCACAAAGCCGAAATTGTTCCTGGAATAATGTCCCAAAAATGACAATGAAAAATGGTCAGATAACTGATAGCTGGTAAACGACTGGAAGTCGGCAAAGGAAGAGAGGTAATCACCCTTTTCATCCATAGTATGCAACAGGTACTGATTGGTCCTGTACCTCAGACCGCTTATATGGCGAAACCTTCCGTCTGCAGAAGCTCCCTCCGCATGGGCCGTGCCGCCAAGAAGGCTGGCTGATGCAGACGCCGCAAAAGATGACGGCTCGCGGTAAGTTATGTCCAGTACCGATGATATTTTGTCACCGTACCTGGCTCCAAATCCCCCTGCCGAAAATTTGACAGATCCGACCAGGTCGGGGTTTATAAAACTGAGTCCTTCCTTGTGACCGGCATGGATAAGTACAGGACGGTAAACCTCAATCCCGTTGACATATACGAGGTTTTCGTCAAAGTTTCCGCCCCTTACTGTATATTGTGAGCTGAATTCATTCCTGCCCGATACCCCGGGCATGGTTTTAAGCAGTGTTTCTATTGCGCTTCCTGCGGTGGGTATTATTTCCACATCCCTTATGTCAATACCACTGAGGCTGCCTTCCCTCTCCCTGGCCCGGGTAACCAACACTTCTGATATCTCCTCGTATGAAACCTTCAATATGAAATCAACCCTCACACTGTCTCCGGCGTTGCCTGTAACTACCTTTTCTGCCGGCACATAACCAAGCATTGTAACAACCATTTTATGATTTGTACCGGCAGGCAGGGACAGACTGTAATGGCCGGTGCTGTTGCTTACTGTGCCGGCAGGTATTCCTGAAATGCCAACCCCTGCAAGAGGCAGGGGGTGTCCGGTTGTATCTGTCACAGTTCCGTAAACTGTGAACAGGGGAGTTTGCGAATTAACAGGATCAGAAACTGCTAAACCGAATACTGACAATATGGCCAGGGCCCTGATAAAATGCATCCCAGAAATAGATTATCCTGTTAATGGTCAATTCATCGTTAATTAACGGATAAATATAAAATATATTCTGATAATGCAGGGGGGAGGGATTAACCGGTTGATATAATACGTTCCGGAATTTATCGCCCTCTGAATCGCCCTTCTCTGATAGCCTGAATAAACTGTGCCCATGAGAAGGGATTCAGCAGGTTGTTGGGTGGCTGGCCTGCATACATATGCCTGTAATTGTGCTCCATCATTGCAAGCCTGAAACTGGCGGCCGGGTCGGCCGGAAGGCCTTCAAGCTCCATCCATGTCTGTATAAGGGCAATATTTGCCATTGCCCTGTCATAATCATCTTCAGGGAGGTTGAGAGCTATAAATGCTTCCGAAAATTCCTCATATGTGGCCCATGGCCAGACAGTCACCTCCTCTATCTCAAACGGGTCTCTTTCAAGCTGGATATCTATGGAGTAATGAACCACATCAAGGTCGTCGGGCACGATAAACTGTTCACGCTTATGGCCGAGAGATGAAAAAATAAGTGTGTCGTTTGGATGCACTATGAATGAGAACCTTCCCCGTCTGTCAGCAATACTGCCCATTCCTTTGTTGATGACTATAACATGGCTGTATGGCAGCGGATTATTAAATTCATCCCTGATTATACCACTGATCTGCAATGGATCTTTCCCTGCATCGCGGCCCTGTGCATATAAATCGGCCGTGATGAACGACAGAATAATCAGCGTTACGGTATATATAATCCGGGGTACTGGCATATTATCCTGTCATTTAAATTTACTATTTAACTTCTGCAAAATTCATGCCGTCTCAAAAGTAAGATAAAAATTGCATAGGTTCTGTATTACTACTAATTTTGCATTAACTGGTGATTCCCTGTATATCTTAACAGTCAAAAATAATAAAAGTTTAATACCTCCCCAAATGTCATATAATAAAGAATAATTATGGTACAGCAGTATGAGATAAGCCTCCCGCCCTTCAGCAGGGGCTACCACCCGATTACACGGCTGATCGAAGAAAAGCTCGGCAGCCTTCCTGATGCCGGACTTGTGAACCTGTTCCTGCGGCATACTTCGGCTGCAATTACAATAAACGAAAATGCTGATCCAGATGTACCCCGTGATCTTGCCTATGCAACAGACAAACTTGTGCCGGATAATGACCCCGGGTATATACATACCATTGAAGGTTCTGATGATATGCCTGCCCATGTTAAATCAAGCCTGATTTCAGTTTCACTTACAATTCCTGTAACCCGCAAAAAGTTGAATTTGGGTACCTGGCAGGGCATTTTCCTTTGCGAGTTCAGAAACCGGGGAGGGAGCCGCAAGATAACAGTTACAGTATATTCATAGTAATGCATCCGGCATTCAGGTCAGAACACCTGATAATTGCCGCTCAGTAAACGGATGCACGTACAGTATGTGATATATAACATGTTTTTTGCTTCCATTTATTTCTAATTTTGGTCTGTAATCAAGTCAAAAAAGATTTTATGGACAAGCTTATGTTACTTGGTGACGAAGCAATAGCCCTTGCCGGTATGGATGCGGGAATGTCAGGTATCTATGCGTATCCGGGCACACCGTCGACCGAGATAATGGAATATGTGCAACACAGTGGCCGTTCATCCGAAGATAATATCTTCTGTCAGTGGTCGGCCAATGAAAAGACGGCTTTCGAGGCAGCCCTGGGCATGTCGTACAGCGGTAAACGTTCGATGGCATGCATGAAGCATGTCGGCCTCAATGTTGCAGCCGATCCTTTCATGAATGCTGCCATTACCGGTGTTAACGGCGGATTCCTCCTGGTGGTGGCTGATGACCCCTCAATGCACTCTTCGCAGAATGAGCAGGACTCCAGGTATTACGGAAAGTTTGCAATGATACCGGTTCTTGAGCCTGTTAACCAGCAGGAAGCATATGACATGGTTTTTTACGGTTTTGACCTATCTGAAAAATACAAGCTGCCGGTAATGATCCGTATTACTACGAGGCTTGCCCATTCAAGGTCGGCTGTCAGGACCGCTTCACGCCTCAGCCAGAAAGAAGTTAACCTCCCTTCCGATCCGGTTCAGTATGTGCTTCTGCCCGGTATTGCCAGAAAAAGATACAGGGGATTGCTCAATTCACAAACCCTGCTTGAAGGTGAATCCGGCAATTCACCATGGAACAGCCTTGTTAACGGCAATGACAAATCTGTCGGGTACATCGCATGCGGACTTGCCCATAATTACCTTATTGAAGCTTATCGCGGAAAACAACATGCAAACCCTGTGCTTAAGATCGGGCAGTATCCCTTGCCGGCAGAGCTGGTTGAAAAGATCACCGGCGACTGTGAAAAAGTGCTTGTGCTTGAGGAGGGATATCCAATTGTTGAGGAGATGTTGCGGGGTTTTCCCGGCACCGGTAAAAAGATCATGGGCCGACTTGACGGGACACTCCCGCGCGACGGTGAACTTAATCCCGACATAGTAGCCGAAGCCCTGGGGATGCCCTTTGAAAAAGGACCCGAAATACCATCAGTCGTAAAAAACAGGCCACCATCCTTTTGTGCCGGATGCGGCCATATTGACATGTTCAATGCATTGCTCGAATCCATTAGAAATTACGGTCCGGGACGGGTATTTTCTGATATCGGGTGTTACACCCTAGGTGCACTTCCGCCATTCAACGCAATAAACTCATGTGTCGATATGGGTGCATCTGTTACAATGGCAAAAGGGGCTGCCGATGCCGGTTTGCATCCCTCAGTGTGTGTTATAGGCGATTCAACATTCACTCATTCGGGTATAACCGGACTGCTCGATGCAGTAAATGACGGCTCATCAATTACAGTCCTGATAGGCGATAACTCAACCACGGGAATGACCGGGGGACAAAAATCGTCGGCAACCGGCAGGATAGAAGATATTTGTGCAGGGGTGGGTGTCGATCCCGGCCATATTAAGGTTATTAACCCGCTCAGAAAACATCATGAAGAGAATACAAGGATAATAAGCAGAGAACTTGAATACAGGGGCGTTTCGGTAGTAATAGCCAGGAGGGAGTGCATACAGGTTACCATGCGCAGGAAAAAAGAGGAAAAGACCAGTTAATAAACCTGAACAGGATGCAAACAGACATTATTATTGCAGGTGTAGGCGGGCAGGGGATACTTTCCATCGCTGCCTGCATCGGTATGGCTGCACTTAAAAGCAATCTTCACCTCAAGCAATCGGAGGTGCACGGTATGAGCCAGAGGGGCGGAGCCGTACAGTCCAATATGCGTATATCGGACAAAGAGATCATATCTGACCTGATACCAGGAGGAACCGCAAAACTAATTCTGGCAGTTGAACCCATGGAGGCCCTGCGCTACCTGCCATGGCTGTCGGACGGGGGATGGCTGGTAACCAATACAACTCCTTTAAAGAATATTAAAGATTACCCGGATACGGAAGAAATCATAAGCGAAATAAAATCAATTAAGAACCACGTGATAATAGACGCAGACAGCATTGCGCGTGAACAGGGGTCGCCCCGGTCTTCCAATATGGTTATGCTGGGCGCAGCCTCACCTTTTACAGGAATTGAATACGGTATTATTGAAGAAGCCGTCAGAGATATTTTTAAAAGAAAAGGGGAGGATGTGGTTGCAATAAACCTGAAGGCACTTAAAGCCGGCAGAGACTACCTGAACAATAAACACTGACAAAGATGTTCACTGAAACCGATAAAAAGGACCTTAAAGAGAGGGGGGTATCAGCAGCCGATATCAAGGAACAGCTCTCAATATTTGAAAAAGGATTTCCATATCTTTCAATAGTCAGGCCTGCTACCGGCGGTGACGGTATCCTGAGGCCGCGTCCGGAGACCCTGGATGATTTTATCCAGCTTTATGAATCAAGCATAGGGCGTGAAAAAGTTCTGAAGTTTGTGCCTGCCTCAGGAGCAGCTACACGAATGTTCAAGGAACTTTATTCCTTTCTGGAAGACCCCTCAGCAGGTAATTTCGATGGTAACAGCATTCAGGCTTTTATTGATGGACTGCCACGGTTCGCATTTTTCACCAAGCTTGCCGAAAAGCTTGGAATGAAAGAAAAAGATACCACTTCACTTAAAGGGCCAGATGATTATGTTAAGGTTATAAAGACCCTTCTGAATCCAGAAGGCCTTGAATACGGAAATCTTCCCAAAGGGTTGCTCCTGTTTCACAAATATGAAACAGGCCCGCGTACTGCATTTGAGGAACACCTTGTTGAAGGTGCTATGTATTGCCGCGGAGGAAACAATATAGCACGTATACACCTTACTGTCTCTGCCGGACATTTTGAAGTATTCAGAAAGTTATTTGACAGGGTCAGGAATAAATATGAAAATCATTACGGTATAAAGTACGAAACCAGTTTTTCAACCCAGAAACCTTCGACCGATACTATTGCTGTTGAAACTGACAACAATCCGTTCAGGGATGCGGACGGGAGACTGGTATTCAGGCCGGGCGGCCACGGTGCACTGCTGGATAATCTTAATGACCTGGATGCGGACATCATATTTATCAAAAATATCGATAATGTGGTGCCTGATCAACTCAAGGAAGAAACAGTGCGATACAAGAAGGCGCTCGGGGGTATGCTTATTTCTTTCAGGGAGAGAATCTTTGATTACCTGAACCTGCTTGACAATGATAGCACAGACAGAAACACTCTTGAGGAGATGCTCACATTCCTGAAAGAAGAATTGTCGGTTATTACACCCTGGGGGAATGACCAATGGGCCGACCAGGAGTTAAGAAGCTACCTGGTTGCCAAACTGAACAGGCCTATTCGTATATGCGGTATGGTGAAAAATGTAGGTGAGCCCGGCGGGGGGCCCTTCTGGGTGAGAAACAATGATGAATCAATTTCGCTGCAGATAGGCGAAAGCTCCCAGATAAACCTCTCCAATCCGCTTATGAGAAAGTTGTTTGAGGCATCCACTCATTTCAACCCTGTAGACCTTGTATGCTCTATAAAAGACTACAAGGGAAATAAGTTTGACCTTCGAAAATACAGGGATCCCCAAACCGGCTTCATTTCCCGTAAATCCTCCGGAGGCAGGGAGCTCAAAGCCCTCGAACTTCCCGGTTTGTGGAACGGGGCTATGTCGGACTGGAATACGGTGTTTGTGGAGGTCCCCCTCTCAACCTTCAACCCGGTTAAAACCGTCAATGATCTTCTCAGGCCTGAACATTCCTGAAAACAATGGCGGTTATTGCCATGCCACAGAAAACCGCATTGATTTAACAATTAATTAATAGAAATATCATCCTGAATTAATACCCTGGATATAACCGGTATGTACTTTTGTATCGAACCTTAAAACTACACGCCGATGAAAAAATTGTTTGCATTATCAGGTCTCCTGTGTATATTATATTTTCCTGTCGTTATGTCATCCACATCTGAGACAGGAGATAAAGAAGAGGCAACGCTTATATCGGTTACCGGGAAGGTAATTGATCATAAATCGGGTGAAGCGCTGGCCGGGGTGCTTGTAGAGATTGAAAACTCCGGAGCAAGGATATACACCGATTTTGAAGGAAAATTTGAACTTCATGATGTCGCTCCTGGCACATACAGCATAAATACCTATTTAATCTCGTATGAGAGCCTGAAGTTTGATCTTGAGCTGAACGGTGAAATTATTGAACCTGTAAAGATTGAGCTAAATCAGATCAGTAGGATTGTGCCATAACAAGGTTCCCTTCTTCATCAAACATCCTCCATGTGCCAGTTCTTTTACCTCTCTTATAATTCATATCATATCTTAGTTGCCCGGCATCATCCCATATATACCAATTTCCGTCCTTAAGACCCCGGCGGTAAACTGCCTGTGCGGTCCTGTTTCCGGATTTGTCCCAGGTAACCCAAATGCCATGCATTTCTCCTGATCTGTATGAACGGATCTCATTTTTGCTGCCATCTTCAAAATACAGCACAACCTGTCCGTTTTTAAGACCCCGACGGACAGGAATCTCAATTTTAGGATTGCCGTTTTCGTGGTACTCCCGGTATATACCGGTATACAGGCGGTTGTTTTCGTCGTAAAACAAGCCGTCAGTTTCTCTTGCTATATTCTGTCCTGTGGCAGCATATGACAAGGTAAATATCAAACCAATTAATGATATTATAACTCTCATTTCGGAGACAATTATTTATAACGAGACTATTATTAATGCTTATAAGTCAAAGATATTAAGTTTTATTCATTTATTTTATATTTTTTGTAACCGATGTATTGATGTTTATCAATTAATCAACAACATCGTACCTCCATTCATTCCTGGTTTTATCATATCTGAGCCTCTCATCAGGCCATTCGATAAAGTCTTTATTGCCCATATAAAAGTCAACATTTCCTGAATCCAACATTTCTCTGAAAAGAGTTTTACCTATCATCTGTAACTCCTGTTCATCAAGTACAGGTGTGTTGAACAGCTCTTCAAAATCATGCAGTGTCAACAACTTTTTCATCCTGAACCTGCCGCCGACCCCCCTGGTGTTACCCCTCAAACTCCTGGCAGGTCTCATTATGTAAAAGTAATGCGTGCTGTCGTCTGTAATATAATAATATACAAGCTTATAATCCTTTGATTGTTGTGTATAAAATTGACGGTGTTCCGGATTATGCCTTGTCTGGTAGTCAGCAAGTCTTGCTTTTTTGCCGATGTAGGTAACAATGTTAACCAGTAACGTATCCTTTATATCTGTTGCATAATAATTATCAGGGCTAAAAACTTCCGGATCTCCCTTGCAGTTAACAAGTATACTTAAAGCCATTGATAAAAGGGCTAAAGCTGTAATATTTTTTCTCATCTCTTTTTTGATTTAAAGAAAGAGCCGGAGACCTCCTCCGACTCTTTTCTCAACCTTTAAAACCAATAAACCTAAATCCATGAACTAAAAATATCTGACCAGGTGAGCATTCCACTCTGCCCAACCCTCTGTCCAGTCCTCAGTTCCAAAAGCGCCTACATAAGGTACCTGTTCAAACCAGTCGTCTGCTTTGGGCGTATTGTCCCACCTGGCAGCGTCAAGAAGAACTGAACCTGAGCTAAGTGTGACCTTTGGAATTCCAAGGTCGAATATACTTTCATCAATGCCAAGTTCACTCCAACTTTCTATAAGGTGATTGTTAAACTCTTCGCGATGGAACCACTCTTCATATGCATCCTGTCCGCCGGGAAAATTCTCATGGCTTTTTAATGCCCTGCCCCTTGGAGCATTCGGATGCTGGGCTCCATTCGCCGGAGCTCCGGTGAAGATATCGCCTGCTGACCCGTAACCGTTTCCTCCCCAGTGCTCGACACCTGCCAGCCACACATTCCTTATCTGAAGCTCGCCGTCAAGTGCGGCCTGTCCCGAACCCCCGCGGGCATCATCTATATATAATCCGTCAGGATAACCTGTCATTATGGAATTATAGATGCTTATCCTGGAATTCCTTCTTAGCTGCGCGGCATGTTGAAACTGAAGGCTGATAGGAGTTTCCCTGGTCTTTTTCGGGCCAATATTTGTTATATTGGCAAATATACCTGATGTATAGGGCTGGGCATTGCTTCCTGCACCGTTATTATCGACTTCAAAACCATTTGAACCTGACTGGTCTGCAAGAGACGCACCCCTTATCGAGAGGCCGAACTGCATACGTCCGCTGAAACCAAGATCCACGTCCCAATCGTCGTCCAGGTTCCTGTATGCTATAAGATACCTGTTGTCTACAGTGCCTCCAAACCATTCAAAGGCGTCATCAAGTCCGTAAGAGGCCATAACATATTCAATAACAGTACCCCGGCCGACGCTCCCCATTGTAAGGGTATTAACCTCTTCATTCGGGTTGATTGGAATACCTGCGTATTCAATCCTTACATACCTTATTACACCAGAATTGTCATCAGGATCATTGCCGCCGTGCCAGCCTCCATATCCTCCTTCCAGCTCAACGGGCTGCCCTGTTACTGCAGTAACGTTATTAGGCGCCCTGCCACAAACAACCAGTCCGCCCCAGTCACCAGGCTCCCTCAGTCCCGGAGGATTTTCCGAAGTCATTACTATGGGATTCTCCTTTGTACCCTCGGCAAATATCTGTCCGCCCATCTGAACGATAAGGGTACCTTTTGACTCCCTGTCCCCGATAATAAGTGTACCGGGTTCTATATAAAGTTTTGCGCCATCGTCAACCCTGACAAAACCGTTAAGTCTGTAAATATTATCTGCCGTCCAGTTAATTGTCCCCTCCAGAAAGCCTTCGGGTATCTCGACAATAGGCTTGGCAATTATCGTTACTGCAAAGGTCTTTATATCCGTTGACCGATCCCTCTGGTCGCTGACCTGGAACGAAAAAGTTATTATCGTTCCAAACTCCAGGGCTTCAACCTCATAAACAAATTCATAATCAATGGTGGTTTCGCCGTTAAATGAGACACTGGAGTGAGGAGCTCCGTTACGAAGTATAGCGAGGGATTTTGCACCTTCGGGAGCCTCTATTGAAAGTGTTGTTGCAACCTCAGCCCCGGCTACATTCTGTGCAGTAACTGAACTTACCGAGAAGGAGGGGGGCCCCTTTATTTCTTCAATCGGATCTTCATCATCACAGGAGTTTAATATAAACACTGTGGCTAATAATAAAAGCGGCAGCAAGGCAAGATTTTTTACCGGCCACTTCTCATTTTTGATCTTTTTCATAATCTGATTTTGTTTTATTAAGCATTAATGGAAATTATTTTACACTGCGAAAGTACCGGTTGAATGTTATCTGAATTTTAATGAGGATTGACCAAATCATTATGAAAACATTAAATTGTTGTTTCCTTTTGATTCAGGGTTGTTTTTTTATTCATAATCAGTGTTTTATGCCGTACCGGCCTTGCATGGAGTTGTCCGGGTTTTTTAAATTCCGGCATGAAAATGCTTCAGAACCTGTATCCAAGTCCGATATTAATTACAGTCCCCGGCCTGTACCTCTGGATAACCTGGTCCGTTTCTAGGTCAAATATCCCGTCCTGGTTCGCATCCTGCATCAGGATAATATCTGCATTCAGGATATCCCTTAGCCCTGCTTTCAGTTCAAGCCTTTTGCCGATACCTTTTGTTAGGGTCAGGTCAAGGTGATTCCTGGGCATTTCATATATGTCGGGATAATCGTCATAACCTATTATAAATATTCTTTTTCCGATAACATTGTAGAGGAGATTTACCTGGAGGTCATTCTGTTCGTTCCTGTAGTAAAGACCGGCATTGACTATATACGGAGACTGGCCGAACATTGGCCTTTCGGTCTTTGATTGCGCAAGGCCGGCTTCTCCGAGCTCAACCTTACTGTCTATAAGCGCTGCGTTGAAAAGCACCGTCATATCGCTTAAAAAAGCTGATGGAATAATGCCTGCAAGCGATTTTCTTATTTCTATTTCGACACCACGGCTTATAGCTTCATCTGCATTTGAAAAAGTAAATGTCTTGATCCCTCCGGATCCGCCACCCGGAACGAATGATGTCTCAATGGGGTTTTTAAAATCCTTGTAAAACAGTCCGATATTGATCACCTCTCCCGGTGCTGGATAGTACTCCCAGCGTAAATCAAAATTGCCCGCGGTAGCGGACTGCAACAGCTCATTCCCCTTTTTAACAAGGTTGAAGTTGAAATCATAGAATCCAAAAGGTGCAAGCTCCCTGAATTCCGGCCTGTTGACAGTTTTTCCCCATGCAGCCCTGATAAGCATTTTTC
>SLMM01000027.1 GCA_007133565.1 Bacteroidales bacterium | reverse complement strand
CCGGGATCAGCAAAGCCGGGATCAGCGATCCTGCAGCCCAGCCGGGCTGCAAAGCCGGCAAACCTTTCAATATTGCGATTGACCAGTACAACATCGCCCCCCGCCCGTACCAACGCCACTGCAGCAGCCCTGCCGGCACCTCCGGCGCCGAGCACCATGCACCTTTTCCCTGCCGGATCATGGCCTGCCTCGAGAAGCGCACAGGTAACTCCAGTGCCATCGGTATTGTAGCCCGCCAGCACCCCATTCCGGTTCACTACCGTATTGACAGCCCCGATAAGCTGTGCATCGGGCGACAGGTTGTCAAGGCAGCTTACCACCCCATCTTTGAAAGGTGTGGTTACGTTTCCCCCCGCCAGTCCCATTCCCCTGATCAGTCTGCACACCCTTCCGGCCGAGGATGTAAGTATCCGGGTATAAAAGGCATCTATGCCATGAAGGGTGAACATGGAGTTGTAGAGCTGGGGACTCCTGCTGTGAAGCACGGGATTGCCGAAAACGGCATAGAAACCGTCATCTCTTTTTTCCGGCCGGGGCCGGCTGTTCCCGTCAGCCATACGCAGATATTCTTTCTATCAGCGAGGTTATCTCGCTGTATTCAATCTGTCCGGCTGCAGTGGGAAGGTTATCGCCGAATGCGGCAAAAGTGAAGGGAGCGCCCAGGAACGGTGCTGCCAGCCTTGTTATCACGCCAAGGGGGCCCATCCCTATCGCCACCAGGTTATCGAAACCTTCATACAAACCAAGTATGGCTGAGGCATCGGCCGGGCTGTTCACATGGCACGCCAGCTTTGCCACGTCGGCGCCGCCATTGAGCATGTCCCGGACTATTGTGCGCAGCTCATCGGCAGGGGGTGTCCGGGCATAATAATGACGTGACAGGATAAGCCGGGCGGGGCTCTTCTTTACCTCTGCTATCATCCGCTCTTTCCACTCACCGCCGGCATCGTCCTCAATATCAACCCAGGCGGCGCCATATTCCACTGCACTTACCAGGATCCTCTTCCTGGCATCATCATCATGCCTGCCTTCGCGGCAGGTAGCAATGAGGTTGGGATGGCTTTCAAAGACCGCCTTCATCTCTTCCTCGTCAAACTCGGCAAGATCAAGTCGTATCTCCGCCATCTCCACTTTTTCGAGGATGCCGGGCACGGCATCAAAAGGTACGTTGCCAATACAAACGCAAACTTTAAATTCAGGTACCATTCAGTGCATAATTTTTGAGTTCGTCTGTTCCTATAGCTTCAATAGATACATTACCAATCCCGTTCATCAGTATGAACCATAACGATCCGGCCTCCCTTTTCTTGTCCTTTACCAGCACATCGAATATCTCGGCCGGACTGGCCTGTGTTTCCACCGGCAGCTCATACATACCAAGCAGCCTGATTATCCTGCCCCTCTCCTCCTCCGTAAAGGAACCGCGGCTGACCGAAAGCCCCGCCGCAAAGGCAAGACCAACCGCCACCGCCTCTCCGTGCGGAAGGCCTGCCACTGTCTCAACTGCATGCCCCCAGGTATGCCCCAGGTTAAGCTTCCGCCTCTCCCCATGCTCGCGCTCGTCCCTCTCCACCACAGCCGCCTTTATTGCTACTGAATGACTTACTATATGCTCCATCTCATTCCTGTCTCTGCTGAGGATACGGGTACTGTAATTTTCCAGACGTTCAAAATGGTCCCTGTCCTCTATCAGTGCGTGCTTTATCACCTCGGCCATGCCGCATACAAATTCTTTTTCCGGAAGGGTTAGAAGCATGTCAACATCGCAGATGACGAATTCGGGCTGGGTGAAGGTGCCGATTATGTTCTTGTAGCCGTCAAGGTTAACCCCGTTCTTGCCTCCTATCGATGCATCGACCTGTGCCAGCAGGCTGGTTGCCACAAACCCGAAGCCAATGCCCCTCATGTAGGTGGAAGCCACAAACCCTGCCAGGTCGCATACCACACCGCCGCCAATACCGGTAATGAAAGAGCTCCTGTCAGCTCCCTGCTCGAGCAGCCACCGGCTTATGCTGGCTACCATCTCAAGGCTCTTGCTCTTTTCGCCGGGCTCAACCACACAGACCGGTGTACGCGGGAACCGTTTCCTGTATAGTTTGTCCAGGTTTTTATCCGTTATAATGAAGTTCTTTCTCCCGTCAATATATTTATCCAGGTTGCCGAGGCACTCCCCGACAAGCACTTCCGATTTGCGGCTGTGCAGGTCAACGGTTACTTTTTCCATGAAATAAGTTTATTTTCCAGGACCAAAAATCAACCTTAAAGGTAATTGTTATATCCGGTTTTTAAAACCGCTATTAAGGGAATATTTGGGTTTTCCGGATTCCCTGGCTATTTCGCCGAAGAGCCTGCTGATAAATCCGGGACGCAGTCCGTCACCCGATGCAAGGTCAGCAAGACGTTCGCCGGCAGCTGACTTCCCGGCTGCGGAGGGCTTTGGAGAACCTGCGGGGCCCATGCTCGCAATCTTCCGCGAAAGCTCCATCCTGCTGGCAATGGCATGTACCAGCAGCTCGTCGACCATATCCATCTCTGAGCTGAGTTCATCGATCTGGTCAGGTGCATTTTTGCAATATCCCTTCCTGTCGAGGTCCAGCTCCTTCATCATTGAAATAAAGGCCGCGGGTGTAAGCTGCTGGGATGCATCACTCATTGCAGAGGGCGGATCGGGATGAACCTCCACCATCAGTCCCCCGGTCCCGTTTTCAAGCGCCCTTTCGGCCACGAGCGGCACCAGGATGCTTTTGCCGGCTATGTGGCTCGGGTCGCACACAACAGTAATACCGGGCATCCGCTCCATCAGCTCAGCAGGAATGCGCCATATGGGCTGGTTACGGTACATATGCGTGCCCCACACCGAAAAGCCACGGTGGATGGCACCAACCTCTTTCACCCCGGCCTTAATAAGCCGGTTGATGGCACCGTACCAGAGCTCAATATCCGGATTGAGGGGGTTCTTGACAAGCACTGGTATATCGGTGCCCCTCAGCGCATCTGCAATATCCTGCACCACAAAAGGATTGCTTACGGTCCTCGCCCCCAGCCACAACAGGTCGATGTTATGCTTAAGAGCCACGGCAACATGCTTCTCGCAGGCAATCTCGGTGGCCACCTTCATTCCCGTCTCCTTCCTTACTGTCTCCAGCCAGTCAAGTCCCGTTTCACCAACTCCCTGAAAGGAGTCAGGTGAGGTACGGGGCTTCCATAAACCAGCCCTGAAATAATCAACACTGCCGCACTGTTGCAGAATCCTTGCCGTTTCCAGAAGCTGCTCAGGAGACTCGGCGCTGCACGGGCCGGCAATTAACATCTTACTGGCATTTCCGTTTTTGTTCAATCCTTGTAAATTATCCATTTTAACGGTTTTTATATGCTGACATAAATTTTTTCCTTGAATCATTGGCCTCTTCAACAAATGCTCCCAGCGCATCCCATTCGCCGGCCCCTATCATCTGCCGGACGGTTGACAGGTACCTTATCAGCTCGTCAATGCTGCCGGACAGGTTTCCGGCGTTTTGCCTGAAAATAGGCAGCCACATTCCGGCGGGGCTGGATGAGAGACGCGTTGCCGATTCAAATCCCGACGAAGCAATGTTGAGCATGCTGTCCCTGAGTGAGCTGTCCTCCGCGGTAATAGCCGACAGGCAGTAGGCAACCACCTGTGGCAGGTGCGACACCCTGGCAACGCACTGGTCATGGAACAGGG
>SLMM01000062.1 GCA_007133565.1 Bacteroidales bacterium | reverse complement strand
TGGAGGAGACGGCAAACATGGCCACCCTTGAGGAGCTTACAAGGTTCCGTGGCCACCATTGGGGGCCTGTGAGAATTAACGGGGCAGGCCGCGGGCTCTATCTTGATCCGGTAAGGGAAATATTCTGGTCACGGCCGTCACTTGCCATTCGTCACACAGGGGCTGCTGTTCCTGAACTGGCAGTGGTAAAAACGGCCAGGGGGCCGGGACAACTTGCTGCCGACATGAATGCCGAAAACATGCTTTACAACTGGGAAATCAGGGACTCATTACTTATCGTAGATAATCTGTTCACTACCGGAACAGGCGACCTCTGGAACTTTGGCGGGGTAAATCTCAGGCTGAATCTGCCGGAGGGATATAAAGTGCATCTGGGCGAAAGGACCGACCGGATAATAACCTCGGCCAGAAACACTGAAAGTGCAGATATCAGGTCAATGACAGGTAAAAAATGGGTGATGAGTTCTGAGGGACTTAGACCGGCTAAATGAGAATTCGACAAAGCTATGTCAGGACATGACCGCTACTAAATGGAGGATTCATAATTTCCCGAATTGCATTTTTTTGTTATTTTTGCACCTGATTTGGAAAGATTGACCGATGGTGTAACGGTAGCACTGCAGATTTTGGTTCTGCCTGTCCAGGTTCGAATCCTGGTCGGTCAACCACAATTAAAAAAGCCCCCTGTTTCTGATAATGATGCAGGGGGTTTAATATTATGTACACAAAAGATAAAAGGTGCTGCTGACATCCTATGATTTGTTCAGCAAAACTTAGATCTGTTATTTTGCCATGACCTTATCTTTTCAGGGTTCACGGTATCGGGGCACACGTTCGGGCAGGTCGCCTCTAACGCAGCGTGTCGGGAAGCCGGTTGTTTTGCTTATGTTATAATACAATCCCGGTTGAAGTAGAAATGCAGGAGCTTTTTCTCTTTCTGTTAAATAATCATTTCTAAAGAGAAAATCAGAACCGGATGTCCAGAAAAGTGATTTATAGCCAATGCCAAACCCTTTGCCGCTAAATTGGCCGGAAGGCAGGGCAGAGAATCCGAACTCATCAGTACCTGCAAGAGACGAATATTCTAATTCAAAGTCTGAGTGTGGGTCTTCCTCATCAGGGAAAACAATCACTATTTTTTCGTCTCTGTTCCAGCGTGGATGAATGTTGGTATTGCAATCGCCTCCCAAAGGTGAATCGACCTGCCGGCATGATTTCAGGAAGTCGCCGACATTTTCGGCATTAATCTCGTCGTAGTTGTCAATCAGATAGAACAGTAGTCCGTCCCAGTCCTCTGCCGACGGCACCCTCCATCCCGGGGGACAAAGCTTGCCGGTTTCAACGGCATACCAGTTGTAATGCAGCCCGTAAGCGTTTACGACCTCCTCATCGGAATCGAGGCCGTCAACATTCTCGTGAGGATAAACGGCATATGCTCCCTCAAGGGTGTTTGACCATTCAGCCGGATCGAGGCCTGTTGGTATCGGGGTACCGTCATTGTAACTTGTTGTCCGGAGGTTTTCAGTCATCCATTCTCCCCATCCTATCTCAACGGTTTTGTAAAAGTTCCCCTCTATGTCGGTTAAACTGCCATAGAACGGACCTGCATTTTCATCTTTCTGGTCATTTTTGTCGCAGCCCGGCACAAGGACCAGGCCCATAACGGCGGTTGCCGCAAGTAAGAGTCGGTAATATTTGGTGTTCATGATGCAAAAATTTAGTTAAGGGACAGGAAATATTTTGTTTAAGATCAGAGCCACCAGAAATATACAAAATTATTGCTACAAAAACTATACCGGGGGATTAATTACCAGCAGGAAATTTGATGGATTTATCTCCATCAGCCTTCGCCGGACAAAATATCATGAAACCTTTTAGTTAGTTATTCATAAGATATTTAATTTCACAAGCCTGTTGTTTGTTTCAGAAATTGGTGTACATTTGTTTCATCAGTCCTATCCTGCATATATCATATACTTAACAACTTTCGGTCTATCTTTTTAATGCCTGATCTGATGAGCAGAAAATACCTCATATGGTTTGCTGTTATTGCAAGTGTTGTATGCTTTCACCCGATGGCTTGGGGACAGGAGGTCCCGGCCGGCAGGGAGCAACAACCCGGCCAGGTGAAACACCTGGTAATCAAAAATGACAATACAAGGTTCGTAGGTGTTATTACCTATGAAGATGCGAGGGAGGTGATAATAGTAACTGAAAGGCTTGGAGAGGTAGCCATTCCCAAACACGAAATAAGGGAGATCAGGGAACTGGGCGAAGGCGAATTAAGAGACGGACAGTTTGTGGGTGAAGAGATGTTTGCAACCAGGTATTTTCTGACAACGAACGGGCTGCCGGTAAAGAAAGGGGACAGCTATATACAGTGGAACCTGTTCGGTCCCGATTTCCAGTTCGGTATAGCTGATAATTTTGGTGTGGGGGTTATGACCACATGGATTGCCATGCCTATCGTGGGCACCCTTAAAAGAAGCTGGCAACTTGGCGATAATACTCATCTGGCTGCCGGTGGACTGCTGGGTACAGGTTCCTGGTCGCGCCCCGACCTTGGATTAGCCCTGCCTTTTGTGGCGATAACCAGGGGGAACAGGTCACACAACTTAAATTTTTCATTTGGGTACGGCGGACTGAAGTATGACGATGAGGTTTACAATCCCAATACAGGCACTTATATAGAAAAACCTTATCGCGAAGGCAGGTTTCTGTTTTCGGTTGCGGCCCTCGCGAGGATAAACGAGAACTTCAGCTTTGTGTTCGACTCTTTCTTCATGCTGAGGGGGTCATACATGACTGAAACCGAATATGTCTGGAGCGACCCGCTTCAAAGGTATATTGAGGTAACAAGAGAAAAGAGAGCTCCCGGACTGGCGGTTTTTTCGCCTGGCTTGAGATGGCAGACTCGTCCTGAAAGTGCTTTCCAGTTCGGGTTTACCGGTGCCAGATTTGAAGGGGAGTTCGTGCCGGTACCAATTCCGGTGGTTCAGTGGTTCAGGAAGATCTGACCGGACCACCGGGCCCCATTCATGCTGCGTCGGTTTCGACCAAAATCTCGTTAATCTGTATGGATTTCAAAAGTTCTGATACCATACCGGCCATATCTCTCATATCTTCGTCGTTTTTTTGACAGTACCAGTTAATTGCGGCATTATAACCAGCACGGTTAAGCTGGGCAAGCAATTGGCATATATTCATGACCCTTGCCAGGGAATCTACATGAAGAATTTCAAAATCGAGGTTCAGGATAGTTAAAGGTGCCGGGTTTACGGAATAGTCACCAAGCCATTCCAGAAGCGGGCCGTAGAATGCCAGAGCTCTTGTGGTTATTGACCTGCCCATAATGGTTAATTCTCCGGCCGGATCAAATGATACAGCAGGTGTGTTATATGTTGCAGGAATAATTAAACTATTCATCCGACCTGTGTTTTCGCGTGACAACATATACGGCAAAGGGTCGGATTATGTTACAATTTTTTTTTCAGGGGTTCATCAATGCCTCAATCTCTTCAACGGTTTTGGGGGCATTGTCTGAAAGTACAATGTTGCCGGTTTCTGTAATGAGCACATCATCTTCTATCCTGATGCCTATGCCGGCGTATTTTTCATATACCGGCCTGACCTTGTCGGCAAATGCATCAAGCTCCTCAGGCGTTGCCTTATGGCCGAAAAGTCCGTGCAGGTGGTCCAGCCTGTCCTCAATCAGGTAAAGACCTGGTTCTATGGTCATCACCATACCGGGAAGTATGTCCCGGCCCCTTATCTCAGGGTTCAGTATATAGGAGTCGCGTTCGGGGGCATCAAGATCGCCGTAGCTTCCGACATCATGAACATGAAGGCCGATATAATGGTTGTTTCTGTACTGGATGTAGAAACGCTTTTGCCACCATGAAGCCGTATCGGTAATCAGTTCCCTCTCATACAATCCGCGAACTATGATCTCAGTTGCCCTGTGGTGGCAGTCCAGTATCTTGTAGCCCGGTTTCATCTTTTTGATTGCTTCCTGCTGCGCTTCGAGTACCAGCTCATACAGGTCCTTTTGTTTTTCAGTGAACCGGCCGTTCACGGGGATGGTCCTTGTTACATCAGCCACATAACCCCGGCATGATGCGCCTATATCCATCAGGAGAAGGTCGCCGTCTTCCATGGTTCTGTCATTGAAGGGGTAATGGAGTATAGCCGCATTGGGGCCTGAGCCTGTAATGGAATTAAAACCTGTGATAAGCCCATTCTTCATGAAAACATACTCTATCTCTGCCCGCACATCATACTCCTTTTGTCCGGGAGCAACTGTCTGCATTGCTCTCCTGTGCGCAAGCCCCGTTACCTCAACTGCTTTTTTGAGCTGTGCAATTTCCCATTCATCCTTTATAACCCGCATCTCGTGGATAATGGGAGCGAGGTCGGTTTGCAGGGTGGAGACTAATGGTGAATTATTCCCGGCGATACTTATAAGCCTTTCGCGAAGGTTACTATCATCGGCATGCAGGGAAACGGCTTGTATGCCGTCAATCGCTTCTGCCATTATTTCGCCGAACTTTGACACGGGATAAGCCGCATCGGCCCCGTAACGTTCAACCGCTCCTTCAACGCCGGGCCTGGGGCCGTCCCACAGGGTTGACATCGGCTCCCTGGGCAGCACAAACAAGGTGAAAGGGGTTGGTGAAAAGGGGGCGATCAGGGCAATGGCCTGCCTCTCTCCTGTGTAGCCGGTAAGGTAAATAAAATCGTTCCCGGTGGCGGCAGATATTACCGCAATCTCTCCTTTCATCTTTTCAGCAAGTCTTTGCCGTCTTGCCCTGAATACCTCAGGGTCAATGTCAGGAGCAACTGTGGTATGGATAAACTTTGCGGGAAGGGTGCAGGCAGCTTTATCTACCTGCTCTCCCCTGCTTTGATTTTTTTCCTTGCCTGTTGCCATAGTCAGTGCCGCAATTGCGGCAATCAGAAATACTTTTTGCATGTATTATAATTTAGGTTCCCATCCCGGCTCGTACTCGCGGCTCCAAAGTTTCAGGGCATCGCGGTCAAGGGCCTGACCGTTATTGCAGTTGACGTCGAACCCCTTTCCAATTCTTGTTGCTATATTCGCAAGGTGACCGAGAAGTGTGCTTTTAACTCCCTCGTCAATCGGCGATTTTGGAGTATCGGTTCCCCTGATGGAGTTAAAGAAGTTTACCACGTGCATGGTCGTCATACTTCCTCCGCCTCCAAGGGCCACTCCACCCTCATCGTCGCCGGTCCGCCTCTCTCTCACAAGGCTTCCCCTGCGGTCAAAAAGCTTGTACCCGGCACGGTTCACAAAGACCGACCCGTCTGACCCGAATATTATCGTTCCTCTGTCAGCCCCGTAAGTATTGTATGCATTGCGGCTCTTGCCGTCCCACTTAATAATCTTGTTGCCTGGGAACCACCATGTTGCATCCATTGTATCATACATGGTCCAGCCGTCATCCGGAAAATGAAACTTACCTGCAGCTACTTCGACCCTTTCGGGGAAGTCAACCTGCAGTGCCCATCGGGCTATATCGAGTTCGTGAACCGCGTTGTTACCTGTTTCGGCAGTGCCCCATGTCCAGCCGTACCAGTGCCAGTTGTAGTCCCATGTATCATGCATATACTCCTGTCTCGGAGCCGGCCCCTGGAACAGGTCCCAGTCCAGTCCCTCCGGAACCGGAGCTTTTACCGGCACAGGCACCGCACCCCTCGCATTGCTGTAAAAGGCGATAGCCTTGTAGGGCACACCTATTGCACCGTTATGAATCTCATTGACTATCTCTATCGATTGGTGGGATGACCTTTGCTGGTTCCCCATCTGGATCACCTTACCATACTTTTTCTGGAATTCGATCATCAGCTCACCTTCGCGGGGGTTATGGCTGCATGGCTTTTCAACATATACATGCTTCCCTGCCTGTACGGCATAGCATGTTCCCGGCCCGTGCCAGTGATCAGGTGTTCCATCGATAATAGCGTCAACCCGGTTGTCGTCGTAGATCCTCCGTACATCAACTTCAAGGGCAGGAGTATAGTCGATGGCGGTTGCGAACCTGCGGGCAGCGTTCTGGCGCTGCTTCTCCATTACATCGCACAGATAAAGAAGTTGCGCGTTGCTTTCTTTAAGGGAGATTGGTTCAATAAATCCACCCAGCCTTCTTCCGAGTCCAACCAGCGCCACATTGAGCCTGTCGTTGGCACCTATTATACGGCTGTAGCTGGCGGCACTCATGCCCATACCTCCGATAGTCATTCCTGCAACTCCGAGAGCTGATTTTTTGATGAATGTCCTTCTTGAATTATTCATGATTATAGGGTTTTGGGTTAGCAAACATATTTATGGAATGGATCATAATAAAGACTCCGAATCAATTAGTCTGTTCTCGCCGTTGCGGAAAAGGGCATAGTTGAAGCCGGGCTGTATGCTGTACGCACCTGTCTGCCCCTTTTTATTAACGGCAAGGTAACCAACCTGGTGTTCACGGTAATCCGGGATCTTGCGCGTAAACCTTTCAACCGCCTCTTCTACTGCCTCCTGCGGTGTACGGCCATTACGCATCAGTTCAACAACCAGGAAGGTGCCAAGCGTTTTCATTACCAGCTCACCCGTGCCTGTTGCCACAGCCCCTCCAATATCGTTATCGCAAAACATGCCTGCGCCGATTATGGGTGAGTCGCCTACGCGGCCTCGCATTTTGTATGCCAGCCCACTTGTGGTGCAGGCTCCCGATATATTGCCATTAAGGTCGATGGCAACCATTCCTATGGTGTCGTGATTCTCGATATTTATCACCGGTTTGTATTCGGCAGTCTCAAGCCATTCCTCCCACTCGCGCCGGGCCCTTTCGGTAAGAAGGTTCTCTTTTTTGAACCCATTCTCAAGTGCGAACTGAAGAGCGCCCTCTCCGGCAAGCATTACATGAGGTGTCTCTTCCATCACCTTTCTTGCAACCGATATGGGGTGCATGATATGCTCAAGTGCACACACCGATCCGCAATCACCGGCCTCATCCATAATGCATGCATCAAGGGTAACGTTGCCCTCGCGGTCGGGCCTTCCGCCATAGCCAACACTCATATCATCAGGGTCGGCCTCGACTACCCTTACCCCCGCTTCAACAGCATCAAGAGCCCTGTGCCCGGCCATTATCTTCTTCATCGCGGCCTCGTTGGCCTGTATGCCGTTTTTCCAGGTAGAAACAACTACCGGCAGTCCTCCCTCGCCTCCGCCATCTGTCATCCCGGGTCCGCCCCGGGCTGCCTGTGCGGCACCTGCCCCTGCCAGCAAACCGGCTGTGGCCAGTCCCCCTTTACGGAGAAAGTCACGGCGGCTGTTGACGGTGTTTTTGCCCGAACCGGGATAGTCACTATGGCTGTTGACGGCATTTTTGCCCGGCCCGGGAAAGTTACGGCGGTTGTTCGGGATCTTTTCACCTGATCTCTCTGCACTATGCTCTCTAAGGGTTTCGTTTCTTTTGTGCTGTGAGCCCATAAATTGTAATTGATCTTTTGGCCCGTAAGATAATAAAAAATGGGCTTTCTTTCACGAGCGGCTTCGGAGCATGTAACCACCGGGATTGAGCACACGGTTGAAAAAGCGTACGAACTGTTTGCGGTGGTAGAACGAATCGGCCACCTTCTGGAGCCTCATGGCATCCTTTACAGGGATACCACCATACTCTTCGAGCCCGGCCGATCTCTTTCCGGTAATATGGTTATAGAAAAGGCAGGCTATAAGGTACGACCCTTGAGCAGAGGGATGCTGGTCATACCTGTCGACGTAAAGCGGTATGTCCGGATACCTGAATGATGTTATTTCAAAAGCATCGCCAACAGGCACTATGTCTGCATTTATTGCATGTGAGATATCCCGGAAGGTCCTCCTCAGCACCATCATCTCTTCGAAGCTATCCTCAAACCTTGGCGAACATGTTTCATTCGGGCCTGCCATCATACTCATAAGCGAACCGTCAATGCAGTACCGGGCCGGGTAAGTACCGAGAGGATAGGATTGGAACAACAGGGTCTGTGCACCGGTCGTTCTGATCATGCTGTCGAGCTGCATCACAGCAGGATTGAAGACCGAAGACCTGAGTCCGGGTATCAGTATGTTGAGGGTGGCATCCTGGAGCACCACAAGGTCCCATTGCTTGTCGGTAAGCACATCGGCAGTCACCTCTCCCGCAAGGTCCTCCCTGCCGGCAGGCCAGATCATGTTGCTCCTTCCTTCGCCGATCCACCGTGCATGGTCGGTCAGCGACCTGTCTGCAAAGGTGCTCTGGTAAACAACAAACATGTCATTTCCCGCATTAAGCATCTTCTGAAGGGTGGCAGGCATGTCGTTATAGAAGGTCAGGCTGTTGCCGATAAAGAGTATCTGCTTTGCCCAGGGGGCCTCTTCCTGATTTGCAGAAAACTGTTGGCCTGTACCGTACTGATCCGGCGTATGAGGCCCCGCGGTGCGGCAACCGGCAAGACCGGTAAGCGCTATCAGGAACAGTAATATTTTTGCTGCCATTGGAAAGGTACGTGATCCAATACCTCGCTCAGCAATTGTTATGCCGCAAACTGCCCGCCCGGCACTTATTAAGAATAATTAAGAGATGCTCTGATAAGCACTATTTCGGGCCTGCTGCCCAGGCGCATCGGCGGCCCCCAGGTACCAATGCCGTTAGATACATAGACCTTCATGCCATCGACTACACCGGGGCCCCGGCTAATCTCGTAAACCATACGGGTGATCAGGTTGAAGGGCCAAAGTTGCCCGTGATGCGTGTGACCGGCAACAAAAAGGTCGACCCCGGCAGCGGCAGCTTTTCCCAGGTTGAACGGCTGGTGGTCCATCAGGATTACCGGCAACCCGCTATCGGTCGCCTCAAGTATCTCTTCGAGGCTTTTTCTGTTGCGTCCTGAGAACCTGTTTATGGTAATATCTTCACGTCCTGCCAGGTAGAAGCTGTTGTTTATTTTTATTACGCTGTCGCGGATAAGCTCTATACCGTGGCTCATAAGGTATTCTGCCGCTTCATCAATCCCGCCTATATATTCATGGTTGCCGGTTACGCCGTAAACTCCGAGGGGGGCGTAAAGGTTCTCGATAGCTTTGCCCAGGTCGCGGTGGATCACTGGCCCCACGTCCTCATCGAGAATATCGCCGGCCAGCAGAATAATATCAGGGTTAAGCGAATTAACCCTTGTAACGATCCGGTTAATCTGGTTTTTGGGTGTCAGGCTCCCGAGGTGCACATCTGAGATAAGCGCAATGGTCACGCGCTCCATCCGGTTATCCTCTGCTTCACGTACGTTACTGGCCGTACCTTTCCCCGAAAGGGAAATATCAATTTCGTTCACCTTTATGAAACGGGTGTTGATATGCGCTGCCACTATAATGGCCAGTACTGCCGCAGTGACACCGTAGAAGAGCACCAGCCTGGTTCTTTCGATGTTCGCCAGCCAGGCGTTGGGAATTACTGGTATTGCAAGGTTTGCAAGGCGGAGGAAGTCTATTGCAACCAGAAACAGCACAAAGTAGATCATCGCTCCGAGCCAGAACGAACCGGTCCACACCAGGAAGTTGACCGGGGGGCCGAGCCAGTACCGTTCAAGGATGCGGCCGGCTATGTAGGTAAGCGACAGGAACAGGAAAAGCGCTACATAGATGCTCCTGCCTCTTGAACCGGCCGGGAGCGCCTGCCAGCCGCGGATAAAGATGTAATAATTTATCAGGGCGTACAGTGTGAGTACAATTGTATAAAAAATTATGAAACTAATGGTGCGCATTCTATTTTATTATTTGTTCGTATTTTCCGTTTGCGTGGCCAAAACTTTTAGAGGTCTTAAAGTTTAGCCTCTTCTGATTAAATAAACAAAAAATCCGGTTAAAAGTTTTACCGGGCGGCTGCAGCTGAGATCGCTTCGTGGACTGCGTTTGCCGGCGGGCCCTTGTTTTTAACATTCTTTTACATTATTTTATGGTCGCGGCCGGCGTAAATCAATTAAATTTATCCTTAAAATGCCTGATGTCTAACCTAAAATATTAGAGCAATGCAAAAGTTGAAGATTATATTGATCGTTTTTGTCCTTTCAAGCCTGATCCTGCCTGTGCAGGCACAGGAAACCGTAAGGCTGCCCGAACCTGAACGCAAGGGGGGAATGCCGCTTTTTGAGGCACTTGATAACCGGCAGAGCTTGCGCAGTTACAGCAGCCGCGAACTCAGTGAGCGGGACCTTTCCAATATTCTTTGGGCCGCCTTTGGCATGAACAGGGAAGATGGACGGCGCACGGCCCCTTCGGCACGCAACTGGCAGCAGTTCGACATATACCTTATCAAGGCGGACGGATGGTATCTCTACGATCCCGCAGAGCATGCGCTTGTAAAAAAGGGAAATGAAGACTTCCGACAGTATGCAGGAAGCCAGGATTTTGTAGCGACAGCCCCCCTTAACCTGATCTTCGTTTCCGATCATGACCGGATGACCGGAGCCAGCCGGGAGAACAGGGAGTTCCATTCTGCCACAGATGTCGGTTTCATATCGCAGAATGTTTATCTGTATTGTGCGTCTGAGGGACTGGCGACAGTTGTGCGGGGACTGCTTGACAGGGACAGGCTGAAGGAGCTGATGAAACTGCGTCCGTCACAGCACGTGATCCTGGGGCAGACTGTCGGGTATCCCGGAAACTAAACCGGATGGGCTACCCCGGCTGCTGCGGGGGTAGCCGGCTAACTGAAACGTCGGGCATAAACCTGCTGTTGTCAGGTTCACGTAAAACTACCAGGCTTTTATTCTGGGGACCAAAGGGTTTTTGGCTGTTGATCTTTCAGCAGGTCAGTGCCGTTTAACTATACCGTAAAAGAGAAACATGAGCAGCTGCTCCACCTGCTGTTCAAGCCTGGCTGCTCCGTCACGAATTACGAGGTTGTATTCCAGTCCCTTGATGGCGGTTACGATCGCAACTGTTGCAAGCTCGGTATTGACCAGCTTGAAGCGGTTGTTTCTTACTCCGTCTTTAAGTATGCTCTCCACCATTTTCATCTCTTCCTTGTCGTACTTTATACGTACCTTTTCGATAAACGGGAGATGGTCAAGATAGTTAGTCTTGACAGCGGTATAGAGGTTGATGGACTCACTAAAGGCATTCATCCTGGCGATGACATATTTCTTCATTCGCTTGTAGGGATCAGTAATATCGCGGGTAGCCAGGATTATTTCATTTTTGAGGTGTTCAGCCTCACGTTCAACTACCGCTTCAAACAGCTCTTCCTTGCTTAAGAAATAGTAGTAAAGGGAGCTTTTTCCCATATCTGCTTCTTCAGCAATCTTTTCCATCCTTGCATCCTTAAAACCGTGCTGACCGAACACCCTGCCCGCGGCAGTGATGATCTTTTCTCTTTTCCGGTCTTTTTTCATGTTCATGTTGCAGTGTCATCTGGCAATATGGTCGCTAAAAATAACACCAAAAAATATCAGATTCAAATTTAGCGGCTGTTTTCGACCGGAGAAAGTATAAAGTCAAGCTGCTTTTTTTCGAGGTTTGCCCTGGAAATAACAACTGAAAGAGAGTCGCCAAGCTGGAACCGCTTGTTGTTTCTTCTTCCCGTCAGGCAGTAGTTGTCTTCGTCAAACTCGTAAAAGTCATCGTCCAGGTTCCTGATGTGCACCAGCCCCTCGCATTTATTTTCGACCAGCTCCACATAAAGGCCCCATTCGGTCACCCCCGAGATTACCCCTTCAAAAACCTGTCCCACCTTATCGCTCATAAATTCCACCTGTTTGTACTTTACCGACGACCTTTCAGCTTCGACGGCCAGCTGCTCCATCTTTGATGAGTGTTCACACATCGGTTCGTATTTCTTTGCGCTTTTCGACTCACCGTTGTTGAGGTAATGTGTCAGCAGGCGGTGCACCATCATATCGGGATAACGTCTTATCGGAGAGGTGAAATGGCTGTAATGCCTGAAAGCCAGTCCGTAATGCCCTATATTCTTAGTAGAGTACACCGCTTTGGCCATCGACCTGACTGCAAGGGTTTCAATAAGGTTCTGTTCCTTCCTGCCGCGAACCTGCTCCAGCATTTTATTGAGCGATGAGGAGATGGCATGATTGCTGCCGGTCTTGATGTTGTAACCAAATTTTCTGACGAATTTGGAGAAGATAGCCAGCTTTTCCGATTGTGGCTTGTCATGTACACGGTAGACAAAAGTCCTGCCTTTTTTTCCGGTCTTATCATTGTCGCCCGCTTTGCCTGCAAACTCAGCCACTCTCTTGTTGGCAAGCAGCATGAACTCCTCAATCAGGTGGTTGGCTGCCCCCATCTCCTTGAAGAATACACCCAGGGGCTTGCCGTTTTCGTCGAGGTCAAACTTTACCTCGGTCTTTTCAAAACCTATCGCTCCCTGCCTGAACCTTTCGGCTCGCAATTTTACAGCAAGATCATTCAGAAGCAGTATCTCCTTTGCAAGATCTCCGCCGCCTGTGTCGATCACCTTCTGTGCCTCCTCATAGCTGAAGCGCCTGTTCGACCGTATGACAGTCCGCCCGAACCACTCTTTTATCACTCCTGCATCTTTATCGATCTCAAAAACAGCCGAGTAGCAGAGCTTGTCCTCATCCGGCCTGAGCGAGCAGACCAGGTTTGACAGCCTTTCGGGCAGCATCGGAACAACGCGGTCAACAAGGTAGACCGACGTGGCTCTCTCATAGGCTTCCGCATCCAGTACGCTGCCCGGCTTGATATAATGCGTCACATCGGCTATATGAACACCCACCTCGGCATTTCCGTTGTCCAGCTCCCGTAAAGACAGCGCATCGTCAAAGTCCTTTGCATCTGCCGGGTCGATTGTGAAGGTGGTAACGTTCCTGAAGTCCCTTCTGTTTTTTATCTCATCTTTACTGATCCTTTCAGGAATAGCCTCGGCTGCCTTTTCAATTTCCGGGGGAAAAGCATATGGAAGGCCGTATTCGGCAAGGATCGCATGCATTTCTGTCTCGTGGTCGCCCTCCCTGCCCAGCACCTCGACAATCTCGCCGACAGGGTTTTTCACGTTCCGGGGCCACTCGACAATGCGGGCTATCGCTTTGTCGCCGCTCTGTGCACCCTTAAGGCTCTTAAGAGGAATAAACAGGTCGTACGGCAGCACCCTCCTGTCGGCAACCAGGAAAGCAAAGTTCCTCGACACCTCCACCCTTCCGACAAGGGTCTCGCGCGACCTTTTCAGAATTTCAATTACCTCCCCTTCAAGTTTTTTGCCACGGCGCCTGGCGAAGCAGTAAACTTTTACAATATCTCCGTTCAGTGCGTTGTTCAGGTTTCCCTCGTTCACGAATATCTCTTCGGGAAACTCTTCCGATACAATCCGGGCCGAACCGGTAGGGTGCATATCGACAGTGCCGGTAACACAGCCCTCCTTTGATTTAAGCTTGTATTTGCCCCTGCCCGTCTCTTCAATATCATCCTTCTGCTCAAGTTCGCCGAGCACGGTTATGATAAGCTTTTTGATCTCGCTTTCGCGGATGAGCAGTTGCCTTGCAACCTGTTTATGGTTAAACGTCTTGTTGGGATGATTTCCAAAGACTCCAAGAACAGCCTGTTTCAGGCTTTCCTTGTTATATTTTGTCTTGTTCTTGTTGATCTTTTTCTTTTTTGGCATAGCTGTAGTAATGATTTTGCAGGGGGGGGGTAAAGTTTCAGGCACAATCCGCTGCGGGCTCTCCTTTCGGCTCAAACCGGTACGGGCTTACCCTGCATTTTGATCACAGAATAATCCGGGCTCAATCCCCCTGTTATGTTAAATAATAAATAAAAGTAAACAAAAATGATGTGTTAAAACGGAAATAGATTAGTAATTTTGGTAGTGAGCTGACACTGGATATAC
>SLMM01000039.1 GCA_007133565.1 Bacteroidales bacterium | reverse complement strand
TGTTGCTGCTACTGCTGTTCATCATACAAAACGTTGATGCAGTGAGAGTAAAATTCCTGTTCTTCGGGTTTGACCTGCCTCTTATCATCATTATTGTGATCTCCTTCTTTATCGGGTTCTTCACTTCCAGGGCTTTCTTCTCCAGGAAGAGTGCTGCAAAGGATAAAGAAAAGCCCCGGGAAAAGGATAAGTCCGATACTGACAAGGACAATGACAAGGACAAGCATGATGTTTGACATGAATAGGATTCGAATCAGCCATTGGTAGACAAAAATACCATATGAATGAAATTCAGGTTGTTATATGACAAGGGGCAGGAGGAGTTTGTCGGAAAGACACTGCTGCCTGCATCTGAGGGCCTTGTAAGCCATTACGATGTCTATGGAAAGGGCACTGCAGAGGAGCTGGATCCCGCCGAGCCATTGTTGCTGTACCTGTCTGATCTTCAACTTAAGGAACTTCTGCCCGGACTGGCGGGTACAGGACTGAGGATTGCCCTGCTGCCGCACCCGGGGGCCAGGGAGGCCTGCATCGGCATGGGTGTTGATACGAACCTCCAGAAGGCTATTGAGCATCTAAGGGAAGCGCCCAGACCGGTCAGGACCGACCTGCTTTATTGCAACGGCATTCCTATTTTCAACAACATGGTAGTTGGCCAGACCTTCAGACTGACCAGCGAGGAGTTACCCCGTAGTGGCGGTTTCTGGCAAAGAAAGCTGGGATTCCTTACCCGCTTCCTGAATATAAGGCCCTTCAGGGTGGATGTTGAGATGCCGAATGACAGGAAGCTTAAAACTACGGTTGCAGGGATTGTGGTTTCCGAGCACCGCAAGAGCTCTCTTCTCAGCAGGCTGGTGCTGGAGGACTCATCTATAAGCGATGGCAGGATGCACACCTTCCTGATCAGTCCCCGCTCAGTATCTGAAATGGTACATTCGGCTTTTCGTTCATTATGGGAGAAAAACAAGCTGCCTCCATTCGGGGCACACGTAAAGACTTCTGGCATGCGCCTGTCGTTTCCCGGCGGCGAAAGGGATTTCCTTCTCGACAAGGTCAAGTACACTGCACGGGAAATAGAGATCAGGATAGGGGAGAAACAGCTTGAAATTTTTCCGGGGGCCTACCTGGAACTGCCTGAAGGAGCGGGTGAAAGTGCCGATATTTACAGAACCCAGGCACTGCCTTCTGGTGAGGCTGCCCAGGTGCTGGCCGAGCGCAAGCTGCCTTTTATAAGGCATGCGTCGTCAGAGGAGTTCAAGGACCTTTTCCAGGTGCTCAGGGATAATGCCAGGCTGAAGAACTCCTATCTTGTACTGATGGTCCTTTCAACACTGATAGCCACTTTCGGCCTTTTTGCCAACTCGACTCCTGTTGTGATTGGGGCCATGATACTTGCCCCGCTGATGTCGCCCATAATTTCCCTGAGTATGGGGGCGCTAAGACAGGATAAAAAGCTTATCACCAGCAGTGTCAGCACCATATTGGCCGGACTGGGAGTGGCTTTTGCATCGGCTGTGCTTCTCACCATGATCACACCAATACAGTCGGCCGGCTCTGAAATACTGGCACGCACCAGGCCAAATCTTCTGGATCTGGGTATAGCAGTGGTATCGGGTATTGCAGGCGCATACGCACATGCCCGTGAGGAGGTTGCCAAAACCCTTGCAGGTGTGGCAATCGCTGTGGCACTTATCCCTCCGCTGGCAGTTTCGGCCATCGGCATCGGCTGGGGCGACCTGTCGGTTTTTTTCGGGGCAATCCTGTTGTTGCTAACCAACCTGGCCGGAATAGTGCTTGCGGCTTCGGTAACATTTATGTTGCTGGGATTCAGTCCACTTAAGCTCGCTACCCGTGGGATATTCATTTCCCTGGCAGTAGTTGCTGTACTTAGTATACCGCTGGCACTGAGTTTTAATCAGATGATTCAGGAGCATAAAATTATCAGCCAGCTGGAGGGCATGGAAACTGAAATGGCTGTAATCAGGGATGTACAGGTGCAGGGACTTTCTCCTATGAAAATATCGATCAGGCTGGTGTCTGAAGTCCCGGTAGGCGATGAATATATTAGCAGGATCAAGGAGCTAATTGAGGCAGAAGTAAGGCGTGAAGTTAACCTGGAGGTGGTAACTGCAATCGCAAGATAAATTAAAAAGTGGATTGATTATTCAGGAATGTTTCCTAAATTACCACTGTGAAAGAGAATGAAAAACGCGCACACTTACAGCGCACCGGCCTTGCAAAAATTGCCCTCGACCCGTTTGCTGCATCTTATGATCTGCAGACATCACTCGAACGCATAGCTGAAATCCTTTCAGAAACAATTGGAGTTGAACGTACCGGTATCTGGTGTCTTTCTCCCGATCATAAGGAACTGGAAGCTCATGCCATTTATCAGGTGTCAAAAGATTTGCACACCAAAGGCGATGTGTTGAGAACTGAAGTGTTTCCCTCCTATTTCAACGCCTTAAGATCTGAGACCCGGATATACGCAGAGGATGCACAAAACGATCCCCGTACGGCTGAACTGGCTGACTCTTACCTAATCCCTGTGGGCATAACCTCTATGCTTGATTCCGGAATAATGACCGAAGGGAAACTTATCGGGGTCGTTTGTTGTGAACATATAGGGCCAAAGAGGAGATGGCATCCTGATGAGGAGGCATTTGTAAGCACTGTTGCTTCAATGGTTGCACAGCTTTTTGTAAACGAGGAACGCAGGACTGCAGAAAAAACACTCGAAGATAGTGAGAAGAAGTACAGGTCTCTGACAAACCAGTTGCCTGTGGGAGTATACCGCACAACACCTGACGGGCATATCATATTTACAAATCCTGCACTTGTCAGGATTCTTGGGTATGATTCTATTGAAGAATTGCTGTCGCTAAATGTGAAGCAGCTATATGTGAATCCCCAGGAAAGGGAAAAACAGTTCAGGGCTGCTGATTATAATGATCAGGTAATACAGAGTGAGTTTCAACTCCGAAAAAAATCGGGTGAGCTGATATGGGTAAGGGATAACAGCAGGCTGTTGCTTAATGATAAAGGTGAACCTGAATATTTTGATGGAGTGCTCGAAGATATTACTGCACAAAAAATTGCAGAGAAAGCCCTTATGGAGGCCAAGGAGAGGGCGGAGCATTCTGACAAGCTCAAATCAGTTTTTCTTGCCAATATCAGCCATGAGATACGTACCCCTATGAACGCCATAATAGGGTTCATGGATCTTATGAAGAACACTGACATGAAGGTAGATGAGCTTAAAAATCATATCAACATTATTGAGCAGGGAGCGCAACGGCTGATGACTACCATTAATGATATTGTTGAGATATCAAAAATTGAATCAGGACAAATGGATACTGTATGGTCTGAAGTAAGTGTTACTGAGGTAATGCAGTATCATTATATATTTTTTATGCCGGGGTGTTCAAAAAAGGGTATTGAGCTCAGAATAAATCAGGAAACCGCTGGTGATGCATTAACCATAATCACTGACAGACATAAGCTGGATAGCATCCTGACGAATCTCATCAGCAATGCAATCAAATATACCTCCGAGGGTTTTGTTGAACTTGGGAACTACATTGATGGCAATAACCTGGTTTTTTATGTCAAGGATACCGGCACTGGTATTCCCGAGAAGATGCATGAAACCATCTTTGACCGCTTTGTTCA
Organism: Bacteroidales bacterium; assembly: GCA_007133565.1. Classification (GTDB taxonomy): domain Bacteria; phylum Bacteroidota; class Bacteroidia; order Bacteroidales; family PUMT01; genus PXAP01. The sequence goes on along the minus strand of SLMM01000039.1, from coordinate 10,233 downwards.
GGCGGAATTGAACAAGAACAGGACACATCAGGGGTCGGGCCTGGGGCTTTCAATAGCAAAAGCATATGCCGGTATGATTGGCGGTCATATAAGGTTGGATTCGCGGGAAGGCATTGGCAGCACCTTTTATTTGACGGTTACACGTACCTGAAATCTAAAAAATTTTTCCCATGTTTACTCAAAGTCTGAAGGCCTTATTTGTTGCCGCGATAATTGCACTGACAGTTACATTCTGCGGTCCCCGCAGTACTGATAATGAGGAAACCGGCTATAACCGGTTTCCTTTTCTCGAAATGGGAATTGATCGGCTTCAGCAGGGGTATGACATTGGTGAGTTTACTGTAACGGAGGTGGTAAATGCTTTTCTCCAAAGGATTGAGGAAATAGACAGGAATGGTCCTGAATTGAATTCAATTATTTCAGTGAACCGCGATGCTGTGAAAATAGCCGGAGAACTTGACCGGGAACTGGCAGATGGCAGGAAGAGGGGGCCTCTGCACGGTGTGCCTGTAGTGCTGAAAGACAATATCGATACTCATGGAGATATGCCGACTACGGCAGGTTCAAGAGCCCTGGCCAACTCCTTTCCACTGAATGACAGCTTTGTGGCAGGCAAGCTCAGAGAAGCGGGAGCTGTGATAATAGGCAAGGCCAACCTTAGTGAATGGGCGAATTTCAGGGGTGAGCTTTCAAGTAGCGGGTGGAGCGGTGTCGGGGGACAAACAAAGAATCCCTGGGTACTTGACCGTAATCCATGCGGGTCAAGTTCGGGATCGGCGGTGGCAGTATCGGCTAACCTTGCAATGGTAGCAATAGGTACCGAAACAAACGGCTCCATTGTTTGCCCGTCTCATGCCACAGGTATAGTTGGCATTAAGCCAACAGTGGGACTTGTCAGCAGATCGGGTATTGTACCGATTGCCTGGTCGATGGATATTGCCGGACCGATGGCACGTACAGTGAGGGATGCTGCAATTACTCTGGGTGTGCTTGCCGGGCCGGATGAAGAAGATAAGTCGACATTGATTCCTGAGGCACAGTTCTATGCCGATTATACCCGGTTTCTTGATGAGAACGGTATTGAAGGAAAAAGGATTGGTTTCTTCAAAGCTCCGATGGGCAGGAACTTTAAGGTCGATTCGCTAATGCACCGGGCAGTCGACTTTTTTAAAAGCAGGGGTGCCGAAATTATAGAAATTGATCAAATAACTGCTCCCAATACAGCCTCGAGTGCTTTCAGGGTTATGTTATTCGAATACGGAGAGGGGCTCAACAGCTATTTTGAGTCACTCGGACCGGAGGCACCTGTTAAAAACCTTGATGAGCTTATATCCTTTAACCGTTCTGATACGATCAGTCTTAAGCATTTTAACCAGAGATACCTCGAGATGGCAAACGAAATTGGAGATACAGGTTCATCTGAATACAAAGATGCGCTAGCAGATATGCAAAGAGGCAGCAGGGAAGAAGGTATAGACCGGGTGATGGATAAGCACAATCTTGACGCTATCATTTCGCCTACCGGTAGTCCGGCCTGGAAGACTGACCTTGTAAATGGCGATAGTTTTCAGCTTGGCAGTTCATCACCGGCTGCACATGCCGGGTATCCCAATATCACTCTTCCAATGGGATATATTGATAACCTGCCGGTGGGTATATCAATTTTCGGCAGGGCATGGAGTGAGCCTGTTCTCCTTGAGATAGCATACGCATATGAAAAGGGAACCATGTACAGAATGGCTCCCCTTTTTCTCAAAACAGATATTTTTTAAATTCTCTATGGAAGGATATCTGCCGGAATGCCGCTTATGGGCCTTATATCTACACTCCTGACGAAAAGTTCGGCTCCCTCTGACTGTATCTGGATCTTGCCCGAGGTCAGAGGCTCAACCTGTCCGTTTTCCCAGGTACCTGTATTATGATTGACCATAACGGTAACTCCGTTCACCACGTGAACCGCAGTCCTTCCGTAAGTGTATAGCTCAATAGTGTTCCATTGACCAAGGGGGTTTTCGTTGTCGGGGTTTTTCCTTACGTGACGGCCGCTTGCATGGGCTCCGAAAGTAAGCCTCTCCGCCCCGGGAGTATAGACAAACTGTTGCAGTTCCTCATCCCTTACAGCTTCTGTTTCTACTGTTGTATTCTCCATAAGATAATTGTCGCCGAGGCTCTGGTGCATCATCTGGAACTCAATATTAGGCATCCATGTTCCGAAGGCTACCCCAAAATCGCCGAAGCTATGGTACAGCAAGCCGCTGTTACGACGTGAGAAGACTTCATCACCCCACCTGAAAACCAGCTTCAGGTGATAATTTTCATATGATTCCTGAGTGGCAAGGGATCCGTTAATAACTCCAGAAATGCGGATCACGTTTTCGCTGTTGTCTTCTACTACAGAAAAAACCTCCTCAATAGTGGCGGCCTCTGCAAGGTGGTCCCAATCGGGGCCAAGGGATGATCCAAGATACATATCCCAGTTGGACAGATCCTGGCCGTTAAAAAGTTGCTCCCATTGAGGTTCTCTCTGGCATGAGCTGAATACCAATACAATGCTAATGGTAAATGCGATGAGTGAAAATGTTTTCTTCATATTTTCAGGTTTAGTTAACAAGTATTAATCAGTATATTTATCCTGAAAAACATAAATTTGGAACGAAAAAACCAATATTTATGTTCATTTGCAGGTCTGAAAAAGCTCGATTATTAATTAATTGCCGAAGATATTGCTTTTTTTTGAATTCTGTTTTACATTAACATCTTTCTGCCCTGAAAAAATATGATGAAGATATTGTTGAATATACAATGACTTCAGGCCGTGTAAACCTGTATGTATTTTTGATGCTTTTCCCTGTAGCCCTGTTATATTCTCTTCCTCATGTTGCTTTATGGGGATTAAGATCGTTCTATGGTGGACTTGTTCATTTTATGCTCTATTTCATACCTCTGGTCATCGCGGGTATTTTCCTGCATGAGTTGTTGCATGGCATAGGCTGGAGCTTTTTTACAAAAAGGGGGATCAAATCGGTCAGGTTTGGATTCAGCCTGAGATATCTTGCTCCCTGGTGCCATTGCAAGGAGCCCCTGAAAGTTAAACATTACAAGGTTGGTGCTGCATTGCCAATGCTGGTTCTCGGAGTTATACCGGGGCTGCTGGGAATTCTGACGGGGAAGGCAGGCCTTACGGTATTCGGGATAATTTTTTCCTGGACAGCCGGAGGAGACATTATTTCCTTGTTTATGCTAAGGAAACTTGATAATAATTCATATGTTTTTGACCACCCGGGCAAAATGGGCTTTTATACAAAACGAAACTTTAAAGAACCAGCTTGAGATATTTAAGGCTGGCAGAGGATCAATGAAACATACAGGATAATGAACTGACAAATTTTAATAGCCGGCAGGGCTGTATGTACTTACCGAAACAAATAAGCGAAATGATAAAACAGATCTACAGATTTTTAAATCCTGCTTTCCAGAATCTTTTCCTGGAGTACAAGGTTCGTTTCAGACCGAGGTACGGCCATGGCATTCCGCCTCATCCGGCCCTCTACAGTTTAATCAATAAAAATCGTGATCTATACCGTGAGTTGCTGAATAAAATACATCAATATAAGGAACATATAGTTGAGATAAAGGATATTTCTGATGAAACTGACATAACCAAACCTGCCTGGAATAATGAGTTTTTGCCCGGCTTGGATATGGTTTCCATTTATTTAATGCTGGCGGAATTCAAACCCGGCCGGTATATTGAGGTTGGATCAGGCCATTCTACCCGGGTTGCGCTCAAGGCAATAACCGAACTTGGACTGAAGACAGAGATTGTTTCGATCGACCCGCAACCCCGCTCAGGGGTGGAGGACCTTGCCGGCAAAATAATTAAAAAGCCGCTTGAGGACGTTGAACTGAATATTCCAGGAATACTTGGGAAAAATGATATTCTGTTCATTGACGGCTCTCACAGGATAATGCCCAACAGCGATTGCATGGTTTTCTTTATGGAAATACTGCCTGAATTGAAGAACGGAGTTATCGTGCATTTGCATGATATTTATCTTCCTTATGATTACCCACAGTTTATGTGCGACAGGTTCTATTCGGAGCAATACGGACTTGCGGCTTATCTGCTTGCAAACCCAGGGAAGTTTGAAACACTTCTGCCTAACTGGTTCATTTCACAAGATCCTGAACTTGCCGGCATTCTTGATTTTCTATGGGAAGAAAAAAGCCTCCGGAATGTTGAACGACACGGAGGCTCCTACTGGTTCAGAGTGAGCTGAATAAAACGCAGAAGATGCAGTTTATTCTACATGTTCACGGATATTATTTATAATCTCATTGGTTTCCGTGCGTACCTGCTGGATAACCTGCGAGGTGTTTTCTATTACCTCGTTCCAGGTTTCGAGGGTTGCTTCGTCAATTTTTGCAATTTCCTTTTCAATTACCCCTTTCTGTTCTTTTATCTGTTCACGAGCTTCTTCGAGTTCGGCTTTAGCCTCCCCTTCAGCTTCTTCAATATGCTCTCCCAGAAATTCTACACGTTGCTCAAGGTCGTAAAGCATATCATTCAGATTATCAAGTGCACTTTCTTTAACCTCATTCAATTGTTCCTGCCTTACCCGGTCAGCACCGCCGCCGCCGCCGCATGCTCCCATTACAAAAACAAGCATAATGAGTATTGCCGCAAAACTAACTTTTGAACTCCTTGCCATAACTTTGAAGTTTTTGATTATACAAATCATAATTATTCATTATCAAACTGACATCCAGACTAAAATGCTAAAATAATAAAAATCTGACATTTAGCAAAATTATATTATGTTAATTACCGGGAGTTGATGATTGTTTCAGAGTCAACTCATCACAGAATTTTGTGCCTGTATTATTTGTGCCTGTATTATTTTTAAGCCGCATTAAAGTACGGGGACTGGACATGCAGGGAACCTTATCTCTGCCAGATGACATGCATGAATTGCACTGTTTAAAAGTACAGGCCTTCCAGGACAGCTATTACCAGGTTTATCCGACTAATATCCGGCCGCCTGTCCGTCTTTTCTTGACTCAGAGGCTCCAAAGTAAACCCGGTTTACCGGGTCCCACATTATTGCCTGGTAGCCGCCGAAAGGACCAGCCGCCCACTGGACCCTGTGCCCTTTTTCAATTAGTCGGCGAATGGTTTCCCAGGGAAATCCTGATTCCAGCATTACCACACCGCCGTCGGTCATCCTCTGCCCGGTGGGCTCCGATGAACCGGAATGCTGTATTCTGGGCGCATCTCCTGCCTCCTGAAGATTCATGCCGAAATCTATCATGTTGACTACTATCTGGGCATGGCCCTGGGGCTGCATGGCACCACCCATAACTCCGAAACTCATGTAGGGGATACCGTTTTTGGTTATAAAACCGGGAATAATAGTATGAAAGGGCCTTTTACCGGGTTCATATGTATTAAAGTATCCGGGCTTCAGTGTGAAGCCTTCGCCCCGGTTCTGGATTACAAAACCCAGTCCGGGAGGCGTCATACCGCTGCCCATGCCCCGGTAATTGCTTTGTATAAGCGATACCATGTTCCCGTGTTTGTCGGCCGTAGTCAGGTAAATGGTGCCGGGGCTCTCCATTAGTCCCGGATCGTACCTCCTGGCAGCCCTTTCAGGGTTGATCAGCTTGCGTCTTTCGTCTGCATACTCTTTGGATATAAGCCTTTCGACGGGAACGGGACTAAAGTCCATGTCGGCATAATAGTGTGCCCTGTCCTCGAAAGCCAGTTTTTTTGCTTCGACGAAAGTGTGGATATATTCCGGACTGTAAAGACCCATTGAGGCAATGTCATATCCTTCAAGGATGTTGAGTATCTGGAGGACGGCAATCCCCTGTCCGTTTGGAGGAAGCTGCCAGACATCATATCCCCTGTAGCTGGCTGAAACCGGTTCTATCCATTCCGATGTGTGCGAAGCCATATCTTCGTAGCTCAGAAAGCCACCATTCTCGTGTATATATGTTTCGATAATTCTTGCTATATCCCCTTTGTAAAACGCATCGCGTCCCAGATTGGCAATCGTTTCATATGTGTTTGCCAGCCAGGGGTTGCGGAAGATTTCTCCTTTTGCAGGCATTCTGCCGTCAGGCATATAGGTTTCCCTGAAATTTGGATAATTCCCCAGCCTGCCAACTGACCGGTCAAGGTAATAAGCAATAAGTTCAGTTACGGGGAAGCCATTACGGCCATATTCTATTGCAGGATTAAGGATATCTTCCATGCCCAGTATCCCGAACTTGCCGTGCATCTCGAACCATCCGTCAACAGTGCCGGGCACGCTGACTGATAAAGCGCCCGAAGTGGGAATGTATTCATAACCGTTCTCAATGTAATACTCCCTTCTAAGGCTTTGGGGACTGCGGCCGCTGGCATTTAATCCGTGAAGCCTCCCGCTTTCGGCATCCCATATAATGGCAAAAAGGTCGCCTCCAATTCCGCATCCGGTTGGCTCCATCAGACCAAGCATTGCATTTGCCGCTATGGCCGCATCGACAGCACTGCCACCCATTTTCAGTATATCAAGTGCCGCCTGCGTGGCCAGGGGATGGCTCGTTGCCGCCATGCCGTTCTGAGCGATAACCTCAGACCTCGTTGCGAAGTTATGCCCGGTTATGCGGTCTTGTCCTTTAACAGAATATACCAGCACCAGAAGCCAGGTGGCACAAAGCATCAGAATTTTCATTTTGTGTCTATTCATTTTTTATGAGGGTTGAGAAGTTAGCAATTAGATAGCTTAATATATTTGCTAAAATAAGCAATAATGAATAACCGGGGGACTTCCCAAAACTTTTTGTGTTGATAAAGGTACCGCCCGCTGCATGCTGGTGGCCTCTCTTTCAGTCGCCTGTGCAGGAGTTTTTTGGTGGATACATCCAAAAAAAAACTATTTTTGTGCCTGCATTGCAAAACCATAAGACATCACGAATAAACTGAATATAAAATGGAATACTTCACTGACCAAATGGCCAATGCCCATATCCTTAACCAGTTTTGGCTGACATTCCTGCTTGTTATTTCAATGGTGCTTGTGTCGCGCACCTTTGTGGCAGGCACAAGGTATTCTCCTATTTTGATAATCGTTGTTTTCGGCCTGATAATGGGTTATGTGCTTGTCAATACCGGGATGGGGACTCCCGGCCTGGGCGAGTTTCCAATCGTGGACTTTACCAGCAGGGTTACTATCACAGCCCTGATTGCATCATTCTTTGTAGGAGGGCAGGAGATAAGAAAACTTATTTCCGACAAAGAGATAGATAAAACCGATATAGTAGTTCCCTCGGACGAAGAGATGTTCCTCGGAACAAAGTTTACACAGTTCATGTTTCTCATCCGCTCATTCTTCGTGCTTATAGGTATAGAGTCTATGAAGAGGGTAATAATAGGCTATAATAATAATGAGCCTTTAGATGCATTCTATCCGCTTCTGGGTTACCTGGGGCTTGTAGGGTCGATCATTTTGATAGACTACCGTGCCAAAATCACCAATAAGCCTGTTTATATAAGGAAAGGTATTTTTGAGACAGCAATCATACTGGGAATTCTTGTACTTTCATGGCACCTTTCAGGTTGGATACGCCCGGTGATAGCGCTACCCGAGATATTCTTCGCGATGATACTGTCAGTCTCAATAGGCTTATTGATGCCGGACTGGAAGTTTGGCCCTACAATAAGATCTTTGCTTTTTGCGGGAATACCCGTGGTTCTGGCTGCAAATTTCATGGTGGGTGGCTCAAGGATAGCGGATGCTTTTACGCTTACCGGCATGACATCGGTACTGTCTTTCGGGTTCTTCGGACAGCTTTTGTGGATGTTTGGCGGACTGGCCATACTTATAACCCTTGGAAGAGCTAACCATATGAGAAACCTTGCTCCCGGGATGGCAGGATCTCTCTCACACAGTGGACTTACCGGAGCCTGTACTGCTGGGGACCTTGGTCCCGACGCACAGTTCAGGGCGCCTATTATGATCAATATCCCGTTTATAGGACATATTTTCGTGTTTTCCATCCTGGCCGCCAGTGCTACGGCAGGAAAGCTGCTGATACCCTATACGCTGCTTGTTGTGGCAGCTGGAGTTGCACTGACTGCATGGGCCCTGCGCACGCTTAGTTCTTCAAACAACAAGGAGGCACTAGAGATAAGGGGGCTGATGATATTTTCACTTGGCTGGCAGCTGGTTGCAGTTTTCGGTGGATTGCTGATCCTGAACCTGGGTGGCATGGGCCTTAATGATTCGGTTATGGCAAATGCTTCGGCCATATCGCATTTTGGACTATTTGCTGCAATCCAGGGAGGTATGTTCGGCGAGCAAGCCTCAGGGCTTATAGCATTTGTCTTTGCAATGCCCTTCCTTGTGCACCCGCTTGTATTTGGCATTTTCGGAAAAACGGCTGAGAATGGCGGCGTAATGCCCACGAAAATTGTCTATCTCCTGGCAGCCCTGGGAATTTTTGGTGTTACTTACGCTTTGATCTTTTAACCTTCAAATAAAGATATATTTCGAACAATTTTATGTAAATTTGAGTACCTGTCCGCTTCTTTACGGTGGACAGGTTTTAATTTTGCCGAATATTATTTATCAACATGTAACCATGTAAAATTCCGTATCATGACAAAGCTGATACTTAACAAACTCGACTACCTGAGAATTCAGAAGTGTATTGAAGATGCAAAACAGTTAAAATCGATTACAGCAGTTGAGGCTGAAAGTCTTATGAAAGAGCTGAATTCTGCTAAAATTATGGAACCTGAAAAGATACCTGCCAACGTGGTTACCATGAACTCTGAAGTCAGGATCAGTTTTTTGAATACAAACAAACAGATACAGTTTAAAATTGTTTATCCAAGAGAAGCCAACGTTAAAGAGAATAAAATATCCATTTTCTCACCTATCGCCACGGCACTAATTGGATACAAGGTTGGTGAAGAGGTTGAATGGATCGTTCCTGCCGGCCTGACCCGGATCAGGATAGATGAAATTGTTTACCAGCCTGAGGCTTCGGGTGATTACAATCTTTAGTTCCCTAATCAGGGGGTCATACCATGTGATCTGCAAGGTACTCATTTCCGGGGCCTGGAGTTTTTTAAAAATCCGTTTCTGAACAACTTACAGGATTGTTTGTTTAAAATATGAACGTTTATCCTGAACTAAAAATGAAAAATTACCTGGTAATAGGAGCATCATCGGGAATAGGCAGGGAGCTTGCCACCATACTAAAGCGTGATGGTAACAAGGTCTATGCATCTTATCGTAATAACCCGGTTAAACCTGAAGATAAAGGTGTTGAATATCATTTTCTCGATGTTGAGGCAGATATCCTGAATCTCGATTTCCTGCCCGACAAGCTTGATGGAATAGCTTACTGTCCGGGAACTATCAACCTCAAGCCCTTTGTAAGGGTTAAGCCCGAAGACTTTATTGCCGATTTCAATTTGCAGGTACTGGGTGCAGTTAAAGTAATTCAGGCCACACTTCCAAGGCTTAAGAAGGCTGAAACGGCTTCAGTCGTTATGTTTTCAACAGTTGCGGTAAAGATGGGATTCAATTTTCACAGCCTTGTTTCCACATCCAAGGGTGCAGTGGAGGGACTTGTACGGTCGCTTGCTGCAGAGTTTGCGCCTAAAATAAGGGTGAATTGCATTGCTCCCTCAATTACCGATACGCCTCTTGCATCAGGGTTGCTGAATTCCGATCCGAAACGTGAAGCCAATGCTCAGCGCCACCCCATGAAAAGAGTAGGTTCAGTAAGCGATATCGCACAGATGGCAGCTTTTTTGCTGTCTGACAGATCCGGTTGGGTAACCGGACAGGTAATCGGTGTCGATGGAGGCATCTCCTCGCTGAAGGTCAATTAAAAGGCCGCATGGTAAATATTTTTAAATGCGCTTTTTACCATAAGAATTTTTAAGGAGTTTAGCTATTTAAACTTTTGTCAATAGTTGGCAAGTGTTAGTCAATTAATAAAAAGACTTGGTCAAATATTTTAATTAGGTAATCGAATTCTTATTAAGTTTATAAACAATTTATAAACATCATAGATTTTCATAGTGAAAATAACCTCTAATTTTCATAACGTTGTTGCCCCTTTGAAAACAATCGACTTATTAAACAACCAGGGATAGGTTATATCCTGGTATTGATTCATCATTTCCAGCATAACGGGCAAACTTCTTTTTTTCTTTAACGTTAGCTCAAT
>SLMM01000012.1 GCA_007133565.1 Bacteroidales bacterium | reverse complement strand
TAATGCCTATGAGTTCGGAAAGAAAATGTGTGCAAAGCTCAAGGAGCTCATCCGCCGCCAGCAGTTTGACATAGCCATACAGGCGGCCATCGGGGCAAAGATAATTGCCCGTGAGACTGTCAAGGCACTTCGTAAGGATGTTACTGCCAAATGTTACGGCGGCGACATTACCCGTAAACGAAAACTTCTTGAGAAGCAGAAGAAAGGGAAAAAGAGGATGCGGCAGGTTGGCAATGTAGAGGTGCCTCAGCAGGCATTTCTTGCTGTATTGAAGCTTGATTCCTGAAATGGTTATTTATTCCCAATACTAACACAAAACTGATAGTAATGAGAAATCTGACAGCAATAATTTGTATCGCGTTCATCACTTCTTCATCCCTTTTGGCGCAGGCTGACAGGGTTACCGGTTACTGGCTGAGTGAAGAGGGTAATGCCCAGATTGAAATATACAGGGTATCGGGCAACCAGTATAACGGCAGGATAGTCTGGCTTGAGGAGCCTCTTGAGGATGACGGCACCCAAAAGGTTGACAGTGAAAACCCCGACCGGTCGCTCAGGAATCGTCCAATTCTCGGACTCGAGATTCTTACAGGTTTCACATACAACCCTTCCAGGCAGGAGTGGGAAAAGGGGCGGATCTATGATCCTGACAACGGCAGAACATATGACTGCTATATGGCACTGGACGGCCACAATACTCTTAAAATCAGGGGCTTTGTCCTGGGTATGCGTTGGCTTGGCAGGTCAACCGAATGGTCACGCGACAGAAGCCTCAGGGAATAGCTGATCCCAAATCGACTGTAAAGGAGTTTTGGATTCCCGGTAATTGATCAGCTAAGAAATATTATCAAACCGGTTCAAGGGTTTTTCCGTCCGGATCAATATTTTAATACCAGTGCAATCTGATTGTACCTGTTAAGTGAACCATTTTCTGCGAATACTACCCTGCCCCCTGTAGATACAACTTTTTCTGCAATATCGTCAACCAGATCCTCTGTCGTACCGGGAATGCCCCTGCTGTTTACCAGGGTAATGGTATTGCCGTTTGTGCTGACCCTGGCAGCCTGCTGGTAGTCCTCTTCCACCACAAGCAATTCTCCTCTTCCTTCAGAGGCAAGCTTCCATACCTCTTCAATTCCGGTAACAAGCCTTTTTCTGCCAATTGCCTCGTCAAGTTTTTTCAGTACCTGCCTTCTCTTTTCAGCCATTTTTTTCTTTACCTCAGGCCATATGAGCAAAGCAAGTTCATGAGCAGAGGTATTGTCGTAATTGCCTTCAAGTGTAAGGATAATTTTATCGGAAAATGTGGTAACTTCCTTGTAAAGGGATATGTTCCTCTCAACACCTGCAATAACTATTGGCATGCGATGCTGGTGGTGTATCTGCAAAAATGACTTGTCAACCATATGGAAAAACTCTCTCAACCGTGCCTCTTTCCAGGAAGTGGATTCTTCCAGGTTTGTACCCCTTGAGAATGGGTTTGCATAAGGGAATCCCCCTTCCGTAATCTCAGAGAATTTATCCCTGTACGCTTCGAACAGCCTGACAAAACCTGCACTGACCGAAAGAATGTAATAATTGACACCCCTGTTCATTGCCCTTATAAGATCGCGGGTTGCAAAGCTGTCGTCAATTATTATTCTTTCCCTTACGGGGAAAGGAAGGCGTACGACCCTTTCGAAACTCTTGTTGACAAAGATTGCCAGTCCGTCAAGGTTTTGCCTGACATCTATTGAGGAGACCGTTTTATTTAGTTTTTCGAGCAACTGTTTGATGTCTCTCTTGTTAAACTCCTCCCTAAGTCTTCTTTCAGCCTCTTTGGACAGTTTTTTCAGAACCATGGCATCCTGGCTGTTGTCAGGGGAGGTTTTGTGGGTGGTCAGCAGGATTGAGACGTTGGGGTAATCAACCTGGTTTTTGATAATCTTAAGCAGATTTCTTTCCATAGTGTTCTTCTTTGGTTGTCAATAAGTTCCCTGGATACAAACCTCTCGTCTCCTAAAAAAAACGAACCATTTCGCAAAGGCAAAATGGATGGACTGTTTTGTTAAGAATATCAAAGATAAAAATACTCAAATTATTTGATAAGGTCAAAAAACTAGAGCCAAAATCGAGTCCGCACCAGGTTGCATTGACAATAATTTACTAACTTTCCTTCCTGAAGGGATTCACCAAGTGGAAGCAGGCGTGGGCGCCTGCAGATCTTCTGCTCAATTATTGAATTATGAGTGTTAAAATAACCAGCACTGCAAATCCGGCAGTCAAAGATGCATTGTCACTTAAGAAATCTTCTGCAAGGAAAAAGGAGGGACTGTTTCTTATTGAGGGGGCGAGGGAGATACGGTTGGCTATGAGGGCCGGGTACATGTTCCATACACTCTTTTACTGCCTGGAAATTTCTAAGAACGGGGTGGCAGGTGCTGATCAGAAAGGAGTCGGAAGATCTTATGAAGTGGCTGACATTGTAGATATTCTGACTGGCCAGTCCCGGATAATTGAAACCTCGGCAGCTGTATTCTCCCGGCTCGCATATCGGGAGGGGAGCGGTGGGTTACTGGCTGTTGCCCTGCAGAAGAAGCATTTAATTGAAGAGATATGTATTGACGAAAACCCGCTTTTGCTTATTGCCGAATCGCTTGAGAAACCCGGCAATCTTGGAGCTATGCTACGTACGGCAGATGCTGCAGGGGTTGATGCTGTGCTGGTATGCGACAGCATAACCGATATCTATAACCCAAATGTGGTCAGATCGAGCCTTGGTACACTATTTACCGTTCCCATTGCATGCTGCTCGTCGGAAGAAGCAATTGTATGGTTGAAAGCCAATAATGTAAGGATCTTTACCACTTCACTTACAGCATCGGTGCCGTATCACAGGGCCGCTTTTGCAGGACCCAGCGCAATTGTTGCCGGTGCGGAGGCTACCGGCGTCTCTGCATCCTGGGAAAAGAACGCCGACACCAATATTATAATACCCATGTTCGGTAAAGTCGATTCAATCAATGTATCTGCCGCAACATCAATTGTGCTTTATGAAGCATTAAGGCAAAGGGGGTTCAGGCGCGGTAAGCAGCCGGATCAGGTATAACATTCAATTTACAGAGCCAGTCTTGATGTGAGTTGTGATTTATTTTTTAAATTTGCAGACATTTCCTGACCGGGCATATCTGAGATGGAGACACCCGGGGAACCACCCGGAAATAAGATGGCTGGCAATACAGGGTTGTAACGAAAATGTGAGATGACAACAGTCCTGCGGGTTAATAACCTCAGACCAGGTTAGGGAATTATATTTGGACCGGGGTGTAGCGCAGTTGGCAGCGCGCGTCGTTCGGGACGACGAGGTCGGAAGTTCGAGTCTTCTCACCCCGACATGACAGGACATCTTCCATTTTTTGGCCGGTGTCCTTTTCTTTCCCACCCCCACCCGGTTCCCCACAGTCATTCTGCAGCCCCGGCATGAAAGGCAGCAGGATAGGTCTGGAGCATCAGGAATCCTTCTGACCATTGATTTATAAATTTTTAATTGATGCGAAACAAATTATATATAATTTGATAAGCAATAAAAAGCTTATTCAATAGTCTTATGTTTACTATATTTGTGTAAATAACTGCATCATGGGTAAAACAATTGAAGTGAAAAAATCTGTAAGCCGATCGCAGGTTGACAATGAGATTGAGAGGATTACAGCAAAGAAACGCAAATTCAATCTGCGGAAGTACATGGGCAAAGTTCGATTTCAGCATATTGATCCGTTGCAATATCAGAAAAAATT
>SLMM01000086.1 GCA_007133565.1 Bacteroidales bacterium | reverse complement strand
GCCCAAAAACGTCCACAGACGCCAATGGGTAGAACAGGCCCTGCCGGATTAAGGCTTGGCATAATGCAGCTTTCCGTTTCGTACGGAATAAGTCATTCAGAGCTAAAACTCAACAAGGGGCGTTTTTCTCACAGCGGTTAACGGCTTTCGGCCTGCGGCCTGTCTGTATAAATATACTGCCCCTTCTTCGGAAGGGTTTTTTTATGACTTTTAAAAGCCGGATTATGGAGGATTTAGTTAAGGACCAGAGACATTCGATAGCCAGGGGCCTGATAGAGGCTGATGAAATGGAAGCCCTCGGGGCAATTCTCAGGAAGATGCCGGCTGTTGAGATAGCCGATCTTTTGAAGAACCTGTCGGGCGAGCAGATAATTAAGCTTTTACCCGATTTTTCTGAGGAGGATCTTGGTTATATCGCCTCCAATATGGATATGGAGCAGTTGATGGAGCTGTTCGATATTGTAGATCGTCGTCTGTTTGCCCGGATATTCACCAACATGTCATCCGACATAAGAGCCGACCTGTACCAGGAACTGGACAAGGACCAGCAGCTTGAGCTGCTCCCCTTCCTGGACAAGAAGACACGTGAGAACGTCATTTTTCTGAGCTCCTACCCCGAAGAGACGGCAGGAAGCATCATGATAACAGATTTTGCAACGGTAAGGGCAGACATGACAGTTAACCGGGCTATTGAAAAGATAAGGCAGGATGCCCCCTCCAAAAAGATGATATACTATGTGTACGTGGTTGACGAGAACATGAAGATGAAAGGTTTTGTCACCCTCAAGGATATCATCATGGCTCAGCCCGATACACCGGTTGGTGATATTATCCATGCCGACTTTGTGTGGGCCGATGTTTATGAGGACCGGGAGAGTGTGGCACGGAAGATTGAAAAATACGACATGGTAGCCATACCGGTACTCAATGCGCACCGGCAGCTTACTGGTATCGTGAGGCATGACGAGGCGATTGACGTCATACGGGCAGAGCACACCGAAGACCTGGAGAAGTTCATGGGTATTGTGCACGCACCTGAAGACCTCAATTATATTGAAACCGGAGTATTCGGGCACTTCAGGAAGAGGGTGGTATGGCTGTCCTCACTTGCCATCATCGGGATCATCTCAGGTATGATAATTCACCATTATGAGGAGGCGATGGCCTCGCTCATCATTCTTGCTCTTTACATGCCCATGATTGCCGACACAGGCGGGAATGCCGGTTCACAGGCGGCCACAATGGTGATAAGGGCGCTTGCGCTCGGACAAATAACGGTGCGGAGCTGGTTTAAAATTCTCTTCAAGGAGGCCCGGATAGCATTCCTGTTGTCTATTGTGCTTGGCATCATAGCTTTCGGCAAGATACTGTTCCTGTCGTGGGAAACGGAGGTGCCGCCGGAGTACAACCTTCTTTTCATAGCATTTGCCATATCAATTGCCCTCAGCCTTCAGGTGATATCGTCTACAGTGGTGGGAGCCGGATTGCCGCTGCTGGTAAAGCGCCTGGGGGGCGACCCGGCCGTAGCTGCCAGTCCCGCGATAACCACACTGGTTGACATAACGGGGCTGCTTATCTATTTCGGGGTTGCAACCATGTTCTTCTTTTAATTATTTTTGAGAAAATTTTCATCAGTCATACCCTGGTATTCCGGGAAAACTGCTGCAACCCAAAAACCACATATTATGTTCCCTGGTCGATCCTGCATTTTTTTGATCACAATCCTTATTGCCATTGTGACCCTCCCTGCATTTTCCCTGCATAAAAGCGGTACGGAACTTAATGAAAGGGAGGTTGTTGTGCGGTCCCTGACGGTGCTGTCAAACAAAAATAATATTTTACCGCTTACTGAACTTGATCGGGGTGAGTTTGCAGTTCTCACCATAGGAGAGGCAGGTGAGTTTGCATCAAGGGTAAATGATTACCTCATGATGCCTGTTATAGAAATTGATCCGCTGTGCGGGGAATCGGTGGTGCGGGGACTTGCTCAAATGGCCCGGTATGACAGGGTCGTTGCCGGGATCACCGCCGCTGCCCTTCCTGCAAACCCTGCAAACCGGAACCTGGCCCGTCGTCTGGCGCAAGTTCTGGCTGAGAAAGAGGCTGTCGTTGTCTTTTTCGGGCCGCCTGTGTTCCTGGGCCAGTGGAAAGGCCTTGAAAACGTTGACGGGCTGCTGTCAGTTCCCTCAGACAGTCCCCTTTCCAGGGACCTTGCCGCACAGGCTGTTTTTGGCGCAACGGGAGCAACGGGCAGGCTGCCTGCGGCTGCCGGTGATCTTTTTCCCGTAGGGGCCGGCAAAGACATACCCGGCGGATGGCGCCTCGGATATTCAATACCCGAAGAGGCCGGAATAGACGGCGATGCACTGCAGCGAAGGGTCGATTCGATTGTTTTTACCGGACTTGCTCATAGTGCGTATCCCGGCTGCAGGGTCCTGGCAGCAGTTGGCGGAATGGTGATCTTTGATGCTGCTTACGGTTACCACACCTACGATAAAAGGGTCGCTGTAGAAAAGGATGACCTTTACGACCTGGCTTCGGTAACAAAGATATCGGGCCCTTTACCTCTCTATATGAAACTTGTTGA
Source organism: Bacteroidales bacterium (assembly GCA_007133565.1). GTDB lineage: Bacteria > Bacteroidota > Bacteroidia > Bacteroidales > PUMT01 > PXAP01. The sequence goes on along the minus strand of SLMM01000086.1, from coordinate 11,475 downwards.
CGAGGGGCGGATAGACCTGGACCTTCCGCTGAGCCACTATTGGGATGACTGGCAAAACAGGCTGTTCAGAAGGTCCAATAAGGAAGGCCTCACGCTGAGAGACCTTCTTGCCCACCAGAGTGGTATAGTTCCTTATATAAGCTACTGGGAACGGACAGTAAGAAGGGGAAATTATATCAGGAGATGGTACCGGCACGAACCGGCGGGCCGGCACAATACCGGGATAGGTGCACACCTCTACCTGAGGGATGATTTCCGCGACAGGGTTTACCGCGATATAAGGCGAAGCGATCTCTTCCCTCACGGTGAGTACAGGTATTCCTGCCTTCCGTTCATTGTTTCGCCCGAGGTTCTTTCACGGGTTGACGGGAGGCCATATGCCAGGGCTTTATACGAGGATTTCTACAAGCCGCTTGGAGCAGGCACCCTCAGGTACAATCCCCGGCATCAGTTCTCCATCTACCGGATTGTTCCCACGGAGGTTGATAACAACTTCAGGAGGAAACTGGTACACGGTTATGTTCATGATGAAGCGGCTGCCGTACTGGGCGGCATTAGCGGCAATGCCGGCCTGTTTTCATCTGCCGGTGATCTGGCCAAACTGCTCCAGATGTACCTTAACGGTGGCGAATATGGAGGTAGGAGATACCTTTCACAGCAGGTGATAAATGAATTTGCAAGGGCCCAGTTCCCTGAAAATGATAACCGCAGGGGGATTGGATTCGACAAACCGGTGCTTGACAATGCAGAGCGTTCTCCCGAAAGGGCCTATCCCTGCAGGGGGGCATCAGCTTCAAGTTTCGGCCACAGCGGCTTTACAGGAACTTTCGTTTGGATGGATCCCGAATATGACTTGTTGTACATCTTCCTGTCAAACAGGGTTCATCCAACAAGAGACAATAATCTGATAAGCACACTGAATATAAGGACTGAGATATTGCAGGTGTTTTATGATGAGCTGAATACAGCCCTGACGAAATAAACGGTGAAAGTGACCGAAACAGCCAGTTTCATACCCACTCCCAGGATAAATCCCAGGAAGGAGCCAAGCCCGGCTTTTATCGCCCTCCGTCCTTCGGCGCCCCCAACCAGCTCACCTGTTACAGCCCCGGCTAACGGCCCCAGCAGCAGTCCGATCGGCGGCAGAAAAAAGATGCCTGCTATTATTCCTATGCCGGCGCCCCACATACCATACCTGGTGCCTCCAAATCTCCTGGTGGCCCATACCGGCACGAACAGGTCGATCACTGTAACAGCAACTGCTGCAAGTCCCGTTATTACAAGAAAGTTGACGGTGAAACCGGCATAACCGGTGAAACTTATTAACAACAACGCCATAAAGCTTAGAGGCGGGCCCGGGATGACCGGAAAAAGACAGCCTGCAATGCCTGCCAGGAGCAATATAAGCGAAAAGGCTAACAGAACCAGATCCATAATGCCAAAAATAGGAAATTTTGGCATGATTCGCTGCTGAGGGCCGGTTCACCTCTTTTTCAGGCCACATCCGGAACAGGAAGCGCAGTTGCTGCGGTGTCTGTTCTCGGTGGAAGGTTTTACGACGGCAGGTATGAAAACCCTTACAGTATGATAAAGGGTATACGTTGCCGCGTAAATAATTGCTGTATATGTAAGAATATCCTGCATATCAGAAGAATATATTGACTGTGTTGTAAACTATGAATGCCATCACCCAGGCGAGGGCTGTTGTGTAAAATACCATGAATGCCGCCCATTTCCAGTGCCCTGATTCATTCCTTATTGCAGCCACAACGGCAACACAGGGGAAATAGAGCAATATGAAGACCAGGAATGATAACGCCGACGCTGTGGTGAACACTTTTGTGCCATCGGGATACTTTTGCTGTCTCAGCCTTTCACCAAGACTTTCTGTCGGAAGATGTGAATCGGTATCGGCCTGGTAAAGCACCCCCATGGTGCTTACTACAATCTCTTTCGCAGCCAGGCCTGAAATGAGAGCCACACCCATTTTCCAGTCAAATCCCAGGGGCGCCAGAACAGGTTCAATAAAAATGCCTATCCTGCCTATGTAGGAGTTTTCCTGGCTTTCTCCTGTGGCTGCAGCATCCGGTATGCCGTGGGCAAGGTGAACTGATTCAGCGTTCTCGCAGTGCAAACCGGCCGGAAATGTTAATTGTTGCCTGTCTCTCGGAAAATATCCCAGCGTCCATATTATGATTGAAGCTACAAGGATTATCCCGCCCATTTTCCGGAGATAGAGTGAACCCTTATACCACATGTGCCTCAGAGTAGTTTTGAGTGTTGGTATCCTGTAGGGGGGGAGTTCCATCACAAACGGGACATCATCTGATCGGAAAAAGAGTCTCCTGAAAACAAGGGCAACCAAAACAGCCATTACAATCCCGAAACCGTACAGGCCGAATAGCACAAATCCCGGGTATTCGGGAAAGAAAGCCCCGATTATGAGCACATACACAGGAAGCCTTGCGCTGCAGGACATGAAAGGGTTAATAAGCATCGTAAGCAGCCGGTTATTCCTGTTCTCTATGGTACGTGTTGCCATGATCGCCGGCACGTTGCAGCCGAAACCCATTATCAGCGGAATGAACGATTTGCCGTGCAGCCCAATCTTGTGCATCAGCTTATCCATGATGAATGCGGCCCTTGCCATGTACCCCGTATCCTCCATCAGGGAAATAAAGAAGAAAAGGATAAGGATATTGGGCAGGAATACAATTACACCTCCCACGCCCCCTATTATGCCGTTTATCAGAAGGTCCTTGAAGCTGCCTTCGACCATACGGCCCTCAATAAATCCCCCGGTAACTTCGACCAGCCGCTCTATCCATTCCATGGGATATTCACCCAGTGTGAAAGTGCCCTGGAACATGATGAAGATAAACAGCAGAAAAACCGGAAACCCTAAAAACTGGTGTGTAAGGATCGTGTCTATCACTTCGGAGCGTTTACGGCGGGTGCCCGGTGAGCGTTTCATCGTTTCACGGAGGGCCCCGGATACAAAACCGTATTTTGAATCGGTAATCAGCGTTTCGCTGTCCTCTCCAAGAGCACCCTCCAGCCTCTTTATCTCACTGTTTGCGGTGGCCATTATCTCTTCAGCATTTTCGAGTGCCGAAATCCTGTTACCTGCATCGAGGTCTTTTTCAAGCAGCTTGAGCGCAAGGAACCTGGAGGATATCTTGTCGGTGAGGTGAAAATTCCGCTGGTCCTTTATTTTTTCCTGCACCAGGCCGACTGACTTTTCAATTTCCTGTCCGTAATTGATATGTACATGCCTCATATCCCGGTCCTCGTCCTCGTATACATCAATTATCTTCTGAAAAAGGTCGTTTATCCCTATGCCCTTTGACCCTATGGTTGGAACTACGGGAATTCCCGTCATCTTTCCGAGCGAATCATGATCGAGCTCGTCTCCTGCCTCAAGCATCTCATCATACATGTTGAGCGCCATCACAACCTTTATGTCCATGTCGATAAGCTGCGTGGTGAGAAAGAGGTTACGCTCAAGGTTGGAGGCATCAACTACGTTTATTACGACATCGGGCATACGGGAGGTAATATGTTCCCGCACGAACAGCTCTTCGGGCGACCATGCCGTAAGAGAGTAGGTGCCCGGAAGATCCACTATGTTGAACCTGTAACCTTTAAGTGAAAATTTTCCCTGCTTGGCATCAATTGTAACCCCTCCGTAGTTGCCAACTCTCTCTCTCGACCGGGTTGCAGAATTGAAAAGGGTGGTCTTCCCTGAATTGGGATTGCCCACCATGGCTACGTTAATAACTTTTCCTTTTGCTTCCGCCTTTGTCCTGAGCCATTTTTCAGAGACCATCCCGTCGTATTTCCCTTTTATCTTTGCAGGAGCTTCAGCGGCAGTAACTACCTCAATAAGCGCTGCTTCATTTCTGCGGAGTGAGATGTCGTATCCCATTATACTGTATTCGACGGGATCTTTCAGAGGTGCGTTTTTAATTACCCTGACAGTTTCACCCTTTACGAACCCCATTTCTGTAATTCGCTTGCGGAAGGCGCCCCGGCCTTTTACCTTGGTAATTATTCCACTCTGGCCGCTATGAAGGTCTGCAAGGGTCATGATGTTATTGCATTGGTAACAGTAAGCCTGTCCGGTTATTGGTTCAGGGAATGCAAAAGTAACCTTTAATCCATATTTTAAATATACCCATATGTTGGTATTTTGTGTTAACTCTTAAAAAAAGCGACTGTTTCGAAAAAAATGGTCAGCTCTTATAATCTTTGGCCCGTATGCCCGTTTATGTTTTTATCCGGCAGAAGAATGGATGAAGAGAATATATATGAGAAGATAAAGGATATTTTCGGCAAGTTTCCCGGAAATATAAGTATACTCGAAGAGCAGGTCGATATTGACCTGCAGATGGAGTACTTTGAGTTTTCAAGGGATGTTAAGAAGAACCCCGCACCTGCCGGCCTGAACGATTTGTCTAAAAACCTCTTTGACCGGGAGTTCCCGGCTGACGGCAAAAAGAAGATTCTTGTGCAGCTTGCGGTTTCTGAAGAGGTTGAGGCATACCGTACCATAGAAAAATATCTCACTCATCCTGATACCGGCTTGAGAGACTGGGCCGTTCTTGCCTTCCAGGAAAGCCGTATGCTGCTGCAGAGCAGGCTTCTTGATGAAGATCAGGTTTTTATCTCTACCGGACTGGGAGGGAAGGGGACAAAGCTGAGGTATTTTGTAGCCCTGATAAACAGTACAGGAAAACCGTTCAGTAAGCTGCAGAAGAGGATTGTCAGTGCTGAACTCGATTATCATCTTAAAAAGCATGAAGCTGAAGCCGAAGAGATTTGCTTTATAGAAGATTACTGTACGATACTCGCCATAATTCCTTTCAGGGCTCCCATACGTGAACTTTTCAGGGATGCTGTTGAGGAATGCAACCATTTGGGAGGTTTTCTGAAAGAGAATTTTATTGTCACCAATGTTAAGAAATTATCGTATGAAGAAATAAATGAGTTTGTCACAAGGAAAAATGTCACCTGAAATTTGTATTATATTATGGTTGAGAAATTGATAATCGGGGCAATTGCCGGAGATATTATCGGGAATGAATATGCAGCAGAGGGCAGAATGCCTGAAAGGCCCGATCTGGCAGCCTTAAAAGCAAGGTTCACCTGTAACAGCGTAATGACAGTTGCGGTAATGGACTCCCTTCTTAACGGGAGAGATTATACGCGAAACCTCCAAAGATATACGAAGGATTTTCCCGGGAGGGGTTATGGCGCTGCTTTCCTGCGATGGATTTCCCAGGATGATCCCAAGCCTTATCACAGCTGGAATAACGGTGCCGCCCTCAGGGTGAGCCCCATCGGTTTTGCCGGAAGGACATTGCCGGAGGTTGTTGAAGAGGCTGCAAGGTGTGCCAGGGTCAGCCATAACCATCCCGATGGCGTTAAGGGAGCTGAAGCGGTAGCGGCGGCAGTATTTCTTGCGAAGAATGGCCGGTCAAAGAAAGAGATCCGTGAACATATTGAGGCTGACTACGGATATGACTTGAGCCGCACTATTGAAGGGATAAGCCCCGGATATTATTACGACCAGTCCACTCAGGGATCGGTGCCTGAGGCTCTTTTAGCCTTTCTCGATTCAAACGGTTTTGAGCATGCCATGAGCCTCGCCTTATCTCTGGGGGATAAAAGCGGCACTATAACCTCAATAACAGGCGCACTGGCTCAGGCTTATTACAAGGAAATTCCTGCTTACATGGTAAATCCGGTTGTCAGCAGGCTTACGCCCGAAATGTATGAAATAATAGAAGAATTCAGCAAAAACTGGCCGCTTAGCCTGTTTCACTGAGATTAGCCGGAACAGGGGCCAAACCTCCCCCCGGTCGGTCAGTTATTTTTCCAGGTCGTCAAAACTGACATCGGTAAAGCTCTCACTAAGCTCCTTGCCGGTTTCCGCTTCGGCTTTCTTCTCATTCTGCTCCAGCGGTTGTGCATTGGTGATGTATGAGATTACCGAGGTCAACCCGTCATTGAACTTTTCAAAATCCTCCTTGTAAAGGAAAACCTTGTGTTTTTCAAAGTACTGCTTGCCTTCCTTGTTGAATCTTTTCTTGCTCTCGGTAATGGTAAGATAGTAGTCATTGTTTCTTGTTGCCTTGACATCAAAAAAATAGGTTCTCTTGCCTGCCCGTACCGTCTCCGAGTAAATTTCCTGCCTTCCGTCGTTATCTTCTCCGGTTTTTTTGTCATTCTCTTCCATCTTCCTGCGTTTTTAAAAAATTATGGTTCAAGTAAATAAAAATATGATGCATTCAGGTTTGTTGAGTATTTTTAACAAATAAAATAATTTTGCCGGCGAAACACAAAAAAAACAGCTACTTTGGATAAAAAATATTTACTTTGCACCTCCAGATATTTTTTACAGGGGCTCTTTAAATAGCAATGATAAGCAGGAGATTACTAAGAATAAAGGTATTACAGGCCGCTTACGCATATTTCAAATCGGGTTTTGAAACTCCTGCAAGGAGTGAAAAGGAACTTTTCTTCAGTATAGGGAAAACCTGGGAACTATATCTTTCAATATATCAGCTCCTGATTGACCTTGCAAGATATGCCCGTAAACGTATTGACCTTGCTCTTTCAAAGATGTCGCCAACCTGGGAAGATCTTAATCCCAACACCCGATTTGCCGATAATGTCCTGATCAGGCACCTCGAAGACCACCGGGAGCTCGGGGCATTGCTCAGGCAGGAAAAAATATCCTGGGCCAGCCACCCTGAGCTGATAAGGGGGTTGTTCAATACCCTTGTCGATAGTGAGTTTTACAGGGAGTACCTGGAAGAGCCGGAACCCACCTGGCAGTCTGACAGGAAGTTTGTATTAACACTGCTGAACGACTTGCTACTGCCTTCTCCTGTGCTTGACCAGGTGCTTGAAGAGAAAAGTATTTACTGGAATGACGATTTGGAATTTGTCGTCAGGATGGCTGAGAAGAGCCTGCGGAAGTTTGCGGGTTGTGACAATGAACCGGTGCCGGTCTTCAGGCTTTTCAAGGATGAGGAGGATCGTGAATTTGTAAGGAGGCTTTTCAGGAACCTGATAGTGAACCATAAAGATTATGAGAAGCTTATTGAAAAGCATACTAGGAACTGGGATGTTGACAGGATTGCCTTTATGGACATCCTTATAATGGAGCTTGCAATTGCCGAGATACTGGAGAACGAATCAATCCCCACCAGGGTCTCCTTTAACGAATATATTGAAATAGCCAAGTATTACAGTACAGATAAAAGCAGTAACTTTGTAAATGGAATTCTCGACAAGATCATAGGTCAGCTTAAGGAGGAGAACAGGATAGTGAAGAAAGGAAGGGGGCTTATAGGTGAAGCCTGAAGCAATTACCTGTTTGCCGTTAAAGGATTTTTATATTTATTTTGTGTTACTCAGATAATAGTAAATTGTTATGGAAAGATCAGCAGTTATACCGGTTCTGCTTTTGATGGTTTTTCTGGGTTCCTGCGGGACAGGCCAGGGCCGGCAGGAGTCACAATTAGCGGGTACAGGTAACGAGGGGGGCGCATATATCGAATTCAGCAACATAAGGCATGATTTCGGCAATGTAAGGCATGGAGAAAGGCTTGTATATACCTTCAGATACAAAAATGCCGGCAATGCCCCACTGGTAATCCATTCTGCAAATGCTGACTGCGGCTGCACGGTTCCTGAATTCGACAGCAGTCCCCTGCCGCCGGGCGGCGAGGGGAGCCTCAGGGTGGTATTCGACACACGCGGTTTCAGGGGAAGGCAGGTAAAGACTATTAATCTCTTTACCAACGCTGAGAACGCCGTCGTTACACTGGCTCTGCGCGCAATGATTGAATAGGCACTGGCCGGATGATGCATATGGCCGCTTTTTAATTGATATTTAATTATTTACAGGATATTGCAAAATGATTATTAATTATAATTTGTTCCTATGATTGACCAGGTTTTTTTATTTGTCACGGCAGCGGCACAATCAGGCCAGAACCCGCTGATATCTTTTCTTCCCCTTTTGCTTATTATAATGGTATTCTATTTCTTCATGATCAGGCCGCAGATGAGGAAGCAGAAAGAGCTCCGGAGCTTCAGGGAAGCACTTAAGAAGGGCGATAAGATAGTTACCACTGGCGGAATATACGGCAAGATCAATGATATTTCCGGCCAGGTGGTGACCATGGACGTTGGAAATAATATCCATATCAAGGTTGACAAGAATGCCGTCCTGAAAGACCCGACCGATTTGGCCGGACAAAAGTAATGGCGCGTCAGACAGGGCGCACGGAGGCACTCATACTTTCTGCAAGGATGCCCAACTCAGGATTTTTGCCGGCCGCGCTGCCAGGTACGTTGCCGGGCATGCCGGCAGGTATTGTCCCGATCCGGCCTGACAGGATGATAATGTAACAAAAGTTATTTATTTCGGTAATTAACCGGTTTTACAAATTGGTTAAGGCAGAAAAAATATTCGGCAATGCTTTTGGAAGGCTGGCCAGGCTCACGACTGACCGGCGGGCTCTGGTATTCCTCTTTTTTGTTGTAATATCTGCAATATTCTGGTTCCTCGGGGCTCTCGGCCGTGAGTACACGGCGACTGTCAGGTACCCTGTAAGGTACACTAATTTCCCTGAAAACATGGTAATGGTGGGAGAATTACCCTCGAATCTGGAGCTGACTGTGAACGCCTATGGCTACACTATTTTGAGGTATTACGTAAGCCGCCGGCTTCTGCCCATAGTGTTTGATGTAAATTCTTATTCTCTGAACAGGTTGCCTGACAATGAAACCCGCAACTTCTATATACGTTCGTCAGTTGCCGCCAACAGGATAGCCGGGCAACTCAGTGCTGATATTGAGATACTTGATATCAGGCCTGACACCCTGTTTTTCAGTTTTACCGATAAGGTAAGCAGGAAGCTCCCGGTAGCACCTGTGACTGAACTTGAGTTCAGGCCCCAGTTCATGTTAAAGGGCAATATCAGGACCGACCCCGATTCAGTTATTGCAGCCGGTCCTGCCACCCTGGTCGATACAATGCAGAAAGTCCCCACCCTGGCATTGTCGGTCAGGGGAATAGATGAATCCATGCGTAAGAGGGTTGGCCTGAAAAGCTTTGACAGGATTGAACTCTCAGAATCGTACGTATGGGTGGATATACCTGTTGACCAGTTTACCGAGGCCGGTATAAGGGTGCCTGTCGAGGTGACCAACCTGCCCGACACACTACTTATCAAGACGTTCCCTTCTGAAGTTTCGGTATCTTATCTTGTCGCACTGACTGATTATGAAAAGGTGAGCCGGCAACAGTTCCGGGCCGAGGCTGACTACAGCGTTCCGGTTACAATGACCGGGCGGCTGCCGGTGCGTCTTGTAAGGCAGCCGGACTTTATCAGGGCGGTAAGGTATTACCCCCGGTCAGTTGATTTTATTGTTGAGACAACTCAGTCAGGAATAAGGACAGATTGAACCAGATATGTTAAAAATTGGCGTTACCGGGGGAATAGGCGCAGGTAAATCTGTAATATGCCGTGTTTTTCAGACTTTAGGGGTTCCGGTATATAATGCAGATACACGCGCACAGCTTATCATGGATGAGGATGAGGGTGTAAGGCACCTTTTGCTCAGGGCATTCGGGAAGGGTGTTTTCAAGGGAGGGAGGCCTGACAGGAAAGCCCTGGCTTCCCTGGTATTTGGCAACAACCGGGCACTTGAGACCATTAACGGGATTGTTCATCCGGCGGTGAGGTCCGATTTTGTAACATGGCTTGAAAAAAACAGCGGGACATCATATATTGTCAAAGAGGCTGCAATTCTTTTTGAAACCGGCGCATGGAAAGAACTCGACGGCACCATACTTGTCACGGCGCCTGTTCATGTCAGAACTGAGCGGATCATAAAGCGTGACGGCATCACGCCCGGGGAAGTACGGCGAAGGATGGAGAGCCAGTGGCCGGATGAGAGAAAGAAACCTCTTGCCGGCATGGTTATTGTAAACGATGACATAAAGCCGGTGCTTCCGGTTGTGCTGGAGCTGCATTACGAACTCAGTCGCGGGATATTACCGGAAGTATTTGCCGGGAAGGGGCGGCCAGGCCATGAGGCCTGAGGCATAGCTACAGTAATTTCAGCTGAAAAAAATTCATCTACATTTATCCTGTAATAAAGCCAAAATTTTGTTTCAGTTAAATAACAAAATTTTGACTTACAGGATGAACCGCTTCGCTTTACGATGAAATTTTTTCATCTGTCTGTGTTTAATTTCAGATAAAAAAATTTCATCTACATTTGTACAAAATTCTAAAACAATCATGGAGCTAAAAGATTTAATGTCAATTTCGGGATATCCCGGGTTATTCAGGTTTATTTCGCAGGGGAGGAATGCCATTATTGTCGAGTCGCTCAAAGACGGGAAAAGAATGAGTGCCTATTCGACCTCGAGGATAAGCTCTCTTGAGGAGATTTCAGTATATACGGAGCAGGGCGAAATATCGCTTGCAGAGGTTTTAAAAAGAATGCACGGGTACAGCGAGGGCAAGGAAGCACCACGGCACAAATCACCACCTGAGGAACTTAAGGGTTATTTTGAGAAGGTACTGCCTGAGTATGACAGGGAGAGGGTTTACGTTTCCGACATTAAAAAGATCATCAGTTGGTACAATATACTGCTGCAGCATGATCTTCCCGGCTTGATTGAAAAGGCAGAAGAGAAGGAAAAACAATCCGCGGATGATCAGGGGGACCGGGGCGAAGAGGTTGGCACGGCCGGAAAGAAGCCCGAGAGCAAGCCTGGGAGCAAACCAGAGAGCAAGCCCGAGAGCAAGCCAGTCGACAAAGCAGGGACAAAACCAGAAACTAAAGCAGGAACCAGGGCGGCGACCAAACCAGGAACCAAAGCCGGGACCAAACCGGGGGCCAAAGCCGGAACCAATATAAAAAGCGGCGTAAGAAAACAAGGGAGAGGGCAATAGCAGGGGGCCGGGGCCGGAACCAGCAAAAAACAACAAAAAAAAGAGCCTGTTTTGCAACCGAAGGGCTGATTATTGCATCTATGTTGTAATAACATTTTTTAACATAAGGGTAAGAGAAGAGTTACATAAGATATCTTATTGCCCTTGCAGACACAGGATTTTTCTGTTTGTGGGAATACAGGCAGGAGGTTTTTTCTATTTTAACATATTGATAATAAGAATTTTGTTCAATCCCGGACACTTTTTCCCAAACGATGGTTAAAATTTTAATTATATTTAACAAATCATTTTGTTTTTCTTTTTTTGTGCATATATTTGAGCAGTCTTGCAATGATTAACGTGATTAAGCCTGTATGGGAATAATCAACCTAGTTTCTTTTTAGATCAAGTCCGGCACAAAATAGTTTCGTTTTGTGCCAGGTATTAATTTAACCTTAAAACCTTACACATTTATGAAAAAACTACCTAAAACCGGAAATTTGTTTTC
>SLMM01000202.1 GCA_007133565.1 Bacteroidales bacterium | reverse complement strand
TGGGGGCCAGATATGACGGCAAGGGTGTTAATTTCTCGCTTTTCGCTGAGAATGCAAGGGCTGTGGAGCTATGTCTTTTTGACAGCACCGGTAAAGAGACAAACCGCATAAAGGTAGAGGAAAAAACACATAACCACTGGCATGTGTATATTCCCGGTCTGAGGCCCGGACAGCAATACGGCTACCGGGTTTACGGGCCCTATGACCCGGGCAATGGTCACCGGTTCAATCCGAACAAGCTTTTGATTGATCCTTATGCAAAGGCGTTAAACGGAACAGGTAAGTGGAATGATGCGCTTTTCGGTTACACCATAGGAGATGAAGATGAAGATCTTTCATTCAGCGAAACCGACAGTTCGCCATATGTACCCAAATGCGTGGTAATAGATGATGTTTTTGACTGGGAAGGCGATACCCAGTTGAAAATCCCCCTGAACAAAACAGTAAAATACGAGTTGCATGTCAAAGGATTTACAAAGCTTTTTTCACGCATACCGGAGGAGATCAGGGGGACATATGCGGGACTGGCACATCCTGAAACAATTAACTACCTCAAAAACCTGGGAATCAATGCTGTTGAGCTAATGCCTGTCCATCAGTTCATCAACGACAGGCACCTGGTTGAAAACGGGCTTACCAACTTCTGGGGATATAACAGCATAAACTTCTTTGCCCCCCACCCTGAATACTCTGCCTCGGGATGGGAAAACGGCCGGCAGGTGGTTGAATTCAAGGATATGGTCAAGGAACTTCACAATGCAGGGATAGAGGTAATCATTGACGTTGTTTACAACCATACGGGCGAAGGAAATGAGATGGGCCCGACAGTTAGCTTCCGCGGAATTGATAACGCCTCTTACTACAGGCTTACCGAAGAAGACAAAAGATTCTACATGGACTATACCGGTACCGGTAATACACTTAACTCTGTACACCCGACAATACTGAGGCTCATAATGGACAGCCTCCGCTACTGGGTAACCGAAATGCATGTTGACGGGTTCAGGTTTGACCTGGCTTCGGCACTGGCCCGCGAATTCAGCGACGTAGACAAATGGGGATCGTTTTTTGATGTGCTCCACCAGGACCCTGTACTTTCACAGGTTAAGCTGATAGCCGAGCCCTGGGATATCGGTGAGGGAGGTTACCAGGTAGGAAATTTCCCCGCAGGATGGCTCGAGTGGAACGGGCGGTACAGGGATTGCGTAAGGGATTTCTGGAGGGGAGAGAATAAGGTGCTCCCGGAGTTCGCCAACCGTATTACCGGCAGCTCAGACCTCTATTATGACGACGGCCGGAGGCCGGTGGCAAGCATTAACTTCATTACTGCACATGACGGGTTTACCCTCAGGGACCTGGTTTCCTACAATAAAAAACACAATAAAGCGAACATGGAGGGAAACCGCGATGGAGAGGACTATAACCGATCCTGGAATTGCGGGGTGGAAGGAGAAACAGAAAACCCTGAAATCATTACCCTCAGGGAAAAGCAGGTAAGGAATTTCCTTGCAACACTTTTTCTGTCACAGGGCATCCCTATGCTGGTAGCAGGCGACGAAATGGGACGCACCCAGAAAGGCAACAACAACGCATATTGCCAGGATAACGAAGTCTCATGGATAGACTGGGACAACAAGGATGACGATCTTATTGATTTTGTAAGCGGGCTTATCCATTTCAAGCTTAACCACCCTGTTTTCTGCAGGTTCAAGTGGTTCAGGAGTGAAACACTGGAGGGTAAAAAAATCAAGGAAATTGAGTGGTTTATGCCCGACGGCAATATCATGAACAAGGAAGACTGGAAAAACGAATTTGCCAAATCAATTGGCATTTTCCTGTCCGGCGAAGGGCTTAACACCCGTGATGCCAGGGGAGACCGGATAACGGATGACAGTTTCTACCTTATGTACAATGCACATGAAGATAACGTGAACTTTAAAATTCCGGGCAAGGAATATGGCAATCCCTGGAAAAAGGTTATAGACACGCATGATGGATTTGTTTCCGAAGAGGGGAGTGATGAATATGTGGCCGGGGAAGAGGTTAAGGTGAAAGGAAGGTCTGTGATGCTTCTCAAGCATATTGAGCAAATGGAGCACCAATCCGGATAAAGGCTTTTTAGTGAAAACCAGGCTGTTTAAAGGATGGTGCTAAAACTTAAAGCCTGAAATGATGTTAAAAGCCCCGATTGATAAAAGAGAGCTGGGCATGACCCTTCTGCCGGAAGGCGGCGCCCGGTTTCTGTTCTGGTCGCCGCAAACAGCCAGGGCAGGCATTGAGGTTGAAAACAAGGGTTTCTTCCCGCTTGAAAAGAAGGAGTACGGATATCACGAGGGCCTGCTGGCAGGTATTGAAGCAGGCGACAGGTATATGGTCGTGCTCGACGGAAAAACAAAAATTCCTGATCCCGCCTCTCTTTACCAGTCCCCGAATGTCCATTCCCCTTCTGAGGTGATTGATCTGGATAAAATTACAACAGGGGTCAGTGGGGGACCTGGAAGAGAGTCCGGAGAACTGATCATCTATGAGCTTCATACAGGAACCTTTACCCCGGAAGGCACATTCGAAGGTGTCATCAATAAGCTGGATTACCTGTCTGCCCTCGGCATTAACGCTATAGAACTTATGCCGGTGGCACAGTTTCCGGGAACCCGTAACTGGGGCTATGACGGAGTATACCCCTTCGCTGTCCAGAACTCTTACGGGGGGCCGGAAAAATTTGCAAGGCTGGTTGATGAATGCCATAAAAAAGGTATTGCGGTAATTCTCGACGTCGTATACAACCACCTTGGGCCCGAAGGCAACTACCTTTATACCGCAGGCCCCTATTTTACTGACAAATACAAAACCCCCTGGGGCAGCGCTGTCAACTTTGACGATAAATGGTGCGACGGTGTGCGAAGGTACTTTACAGAGAACGCGCTCATGTGGTTACGCGACTATGGTGTGGACGGACTGCGCCTCGACGCTGTACACGCTATTTGGGATTTTGGTGCCAGGCACTTCATTGAAGAGCTGTCCGGCTATGTAAGCACACTTAACAGCCGTACAGGCAACCGTCACTTCCTTATTGGCGAATGCGACCTTAATGATGTAAGGTATATCACTCCATTGAAGGAGGGGGGACTCGGACTGGATTGCCAGTGGTGCGATGAGTTCCACCATGCATTGCATGCCAGGCTCACAGGCGAACGCATGGGTTATTACTCCGATTTTGGCGCCACCTCACACCTGGCAAATGCATACAACAACGCGTATGTATATAACGGCCGGTATTCAGAATATCGCAAAAGGGTGTTCGGCAGTTCTGCAAAAGGGATACCCGGCAACATGTTTGTGGTCTTTACGCAGAACCATGACCAGGCAGGAAACAGGATGCTGGGCGAAAGGCTGAGCCGGCTCACCTGCTTCGAGTCTCTCAAGCTGGCAGCAGGGGCAATGTTTGTCAGCCCCTATATACCAATGCTCTTTATGGGCGAAGAGTACGGAGAGGATGCACCTTTCCTGTATTTTACAAGCCACAGCGACAAAGATCTTGTTGAAGCAGTGAGGAAAGGGAGGAAAGAGGAGTTTGCCGATTTCATATCCAAAGGTGAACCGGCGGATCCGCAATCACCGGAAACATTCAAAAATTCAATGCTTTCCTGGAATTTTGAATCTGATGCCAGGAAAGATAAACTTCTCAGTTACTACAAAAAACTGATTGAGCTGAAAAAAACACATCCTGCCCTTAAACCGGGAAACCGTGATTACATTAAGGCCGTGGAGGCGGCAGACGGTGACATGCTTATTATGAGTATGGCTGCAAAAGAGGGTGTTCACACCGGCATGGAGGCTCACGGAAAAACAGGAGCACACGGACTCCGAAGCGCTGCAGACGCCGGGCCTGTCATCGCCGGAAAAGGTTTGCCTGAAACTGATAATCCTGATGACAGTGGCAGAATAGAGTGCCGGGAATTGACGGTACTTATGAATTTTTCAGAGAAAGCAGCATCTCTGTCTGTTGCAGAAGGTCCTTCAGGTAGCTGTCACGTTCTCCTTTACTCGGCCCATACACGGTGGGGAGGGCCGGTAAGCGAATTTGCCTCGCTGCTGGACGAATCAGGATCGCTAATAATGGAGCCGAGATCTATCATTATACTGTCAGACTAAACACTCATAATATGTTTAATCCAATCTCCAGCTACCGGATACAGTTTAACGCCTCATTCAAACTGAAAGACCTGGAACAGCACCTGAATTATATCAGGGAAATGGGCGTGGGCAGTATCTATGCATCCCCTGTCTTTGCAGCTGTGGCCGGCAGCAATCACGGTTACGACATTACAAACCCGCTGATAGTCAATCCTGAAACTGGATCACTGAGCGACCTCCATGAGCTGTCAGGGGTACTGAAGGGAAACGGCATGGGCTGGATACAGGATTTTGTTCCCAACCACATGGCATACCATCCCGGCAACCCCTGGATATGGGATCTGCTTGAAAAGGGCCACCTGTCTGTTTATTCAGATGTGTTTGATATTGAGCAGGAAGTAGCAGAAGGCAAGGAAAAGATCATGCTGCCCTTTTTGGGCAGCACTGCTACACAGGCTGCAGATAACCTTGAATTGCAGGTCTGTTTTCACCGGGGCTCTCTTGCAATTAAATATCATGACAACATCTATCCTGCCAACTTTGAATCTTTCAGGGCAGTCTTCCTTCCCGAAATCAGAGAGGCACCGGACTGCTTCAGGCTCATATGGAACAGGTACAGCCTGGGAGAAAGGGAGCCGGACAACCACTTCCTGAATGGCGAATGGGAAATCGTCAAGAAGGAGATCGGCAGCTTCTGCGAAACAGACCCGGGGATGCTGGCTTTTACCGGTAAAATCCTTGGCAAAATCAATTTCATGCCCGATCTGATCAATAAATTGGTTCAACAGCAACATTATGAACCCTGCCACTGGAAAGAGACCTCCCGCCGCATCAATTTCAGGCGGTTCTTTACGGTAAACGGACTGATTTGCCTGCGTACCGAAGAAAAAGAGGTGATGGAAAGACATCACGCGCTTCTCAGGCAACTGGTTGACAAAGGGGTTATCGACGGGATCAGGGTCGATCATATTGACGGATTGCGTGACCCGGCGGAATACCTTCGCAGGTTAAGGGCACTTGCAGGAGAAAACAGGTATATTGTGGTTGAGAAAATACTTGAGCAGGGCGAAAAAATACCTGAAAACTGGCCGGTTAACGGCACCAGCGGTTACGAATTCCTGGCTCTTGTAAACAACCTGATGATCAGCCCAAAGGGTTACAGCAACCTGAAGAGCTTCTGCAGCCGGTTCACAGGCGATAAGCAAGAGCAGTCCGGGTTGGTTTATAACTGCAAAAAGCTCATCCTTGACTCACACATGCAGGGAGAAACAGATAACCTCATTAAGCTTTTCGAAAAACTCACACACTATGCTGAAAAGAGGGGTATGACAACCCTCCCGGAGAAAAAGGGCATCACCGGCAATGAGATGAGACAGGCTATTTCTGAATTTATGCTTGCCTTTCCCGTTTATCGTCTTTACCCGGACGAATATCCGCTGAGTGGAAAGACAAGGGAACAGACCATTGAAATATTCAACCTGGCAACCAAAAATAATCCCGGACTGAAAAATGCGCTCCGGCTGCTCAAAGATATAGTGTTAAACGACAGGGGCGATGAGCAGTACAATATCCTGCTGGGCGGGTTTTTCGGGCGGATGATGCAATACACCGGACCCCTCACGGCTAAGGGTGTTGAAGATACCGCCATGTACCGGCATAATTGCCTGATAGCAGCAAATGAGGTTGGAGACCACCCCGGTGACAGGGGCATGGAGAAAGAGGAGTTTCATGAGGCAATGTCAGCCAGGCTCAGGGAGTATCCCCTTAGTATGAACTGCACCTCGACCCACGATACCAAACGGGGTGAAGATGTGAGGGCCAGGCTTAATGCACTGGGCGACCTGCCCGGGGAATGGACCACCCTGGTAAAGAAATGGGAACGGGTTAACAAAAGCATTAAAAGTGAGATCAATGGTATGCCGGCCGGAATTGCACCATCAGCAGGCGAAGAGTATTTCATCTACCAGACCATTGCCGGCACCTTCCCGTTTGACGGAAAGCCGGACAGCGAATATGTATGGCGCATAAGGGAATACCTGGTCAAGGCGCTGCGTGAGGCCAAGCTTAACAGCTCCTGGGAAGAGCCCCACGAGGAATATGAAAAGGCTGTGTGCGATTTTGCGGAGGCTCTGCTGAGCCCCGGCAGCAGCTTTCTCAAAACATTCCTGCCATTCCACGGAAAGCTCGCCGCTGCAGGAATTGTTAATTCGCTGGCTCAACTGGCTGTTAAATGCTTTGCTCCAGGCGTACCCGACATATACAGGGGCACGGAATTATGGGACCTTAGCCTGGTAGATCCCGACAACAGGAGGCCGGTTGATTTCAGCCTGCTCGAAATGACCCTTGCCGGTACTGCCCGGGCGTGGAATGATGATAAAAGGAAAACAATCACCGCGCTTATGGCCGAAGCCGGAGACGGGCGCATAAAGCAGCTTCTGACCTGTATATTCCTCAACCTGAGGCGATCTGACCCCGGCCTGTTTTTGTCGGGCGACTATATTCCGCTTGAAACAGCCGGTAAACAAAGTGATCACATAATTGCATTTGCAAGAAGGCAACGGGAACGCTGGCTGCTGTGCATTGTGCCGCTGCATGCCGGCGCGCTCCTCACTGAAAAGGGAAAGTACAGGTTCCGGGTATCGGACTGGAAAAATACCCGCGTGATACTGCCCGGGGGAGCTCCCGTCCACTGGCAGGATGTTGTTACGGGTAAGGAAACAGAGGCAGAAGAGGGCAGGGCAGGTCTGTCCGGGGGTGAGATAGGCGTTTCAGAACTCCTCCGGGAGGCCCCCGTTGCCATCCTGAGCGGCCGGTCGGTTACCTCCGCCCGCAAGGCAGGAATCCTTCTCCATGTATCTTCCCTTCCGGGGAAATACGGGACGGGCGATTTCGGCAATGAGGCATACCGGTTTGCCGATTTTATGTCCCGTTCATCACAAACATACTGGCAAACGCTTCCACTCTCGCCGGTATCTGCCTCACAGGCATGGTCGCCCTACTCCTCCCCCTCAGCTTTCGCACTGAACACTCTCTTTATTGATCCTGAGCAGCTCTATTTTGAGGGGCTGCTTGATGAGTCAGATCTGGAGACAGTGAAATTCAGGAACAACAACAGTACAGATTACAGGAGGGCCGCTGAATTCAGGTCCGCCCTCCTTGAAAAGGCATGGGGACGGGCCAGAAAGAATACCGGAAGTCCGCTTTACGATGCATTTGAAAGTTTCTGCCGGAGTGAAGCTTACTGGCTTGATGATTACAGCCTGTTTATGTCCTGCAGGAAAGAGCAGGGAGGCGCCGGATGGTACAGATGGCCTCGACTGCTGAGGGACAGGGACAAAAAGACGGTCAAAACAGCCGGCTATGAACTTGCCGGCAGCATTATGCAGGAAAAGTTCAATCAGTTCATTGCATACCGCCAATGGAAAAAGATGAAACAGTATGCAGGCGACAAAGGTATCA
The DNA here is from genome assembly GCA_007133565.1 of Bacteroidales bacterium. Lineage (GTDB taxonomy): Bacteria > Bacteroidota > Bacteroidia > Bacteroidales > PUMT01 > PXAP01. The sequence continues at coordinate 30,575 of SLMM01000202.1, read as the reverse complement.
GTATCCTGGGAGACATACCTTTTTATGTAAGCTATGACAGCGCCGACGTTTGGGCCAACCGGCAACTCTTTAACCTCCGCGAAAGCGGTAAGATGAAAACAGTAGCCGGTGTGCCGCCCGACTATTTCGACAGGAACGGGCAGCTTTGGAACATGCCGGTATATGACTGGCAACAGCTTAAAGAGAGCGGCTATGAATGGTGGATAAGGCGGCTGGCCAAAAACCTCGAGCTCTTTGACCGGTTGCGCCTGGACCATTTCAGGGCATTCTCGGCCTTCTGGGAGGTGCCGGCAGGCAGCAAAACAGCCGCAGGCGGAAAATGGACCAAAGGGCCGGGGGACGACCTCTTCGTGGTTCTGCAGGAACAATTCCCTTCGATGCCTTTTGTGGCTGAGGACCTGGGCGATATTGACCAGGAGGTGTACGAGCTGAGAGACCTGTCCGGCCTGCCGGGAATGCAGGTGCTGCAGTTCAGCTTCGGGCGTGATATGGCCTCAAACATCCACACCCCTCATAATTACGCCGTCAATTCATTTGCATATACCGGTACGCACGACAACAATACGTTGCGCGGATGGTACGAAAAAGAGCTTGATAAGTCAGGCAGAAGAAGGATAAGTGAATATGCCGGAAAAAAGATCAGGGGTTCTGAGGTACATTTTGAACTGATCAGGATGGCCCATTCTTCGGCGGCAGCAACAGTGATTGTGCCCCTGCAGGATTACCTGGGACTAAGCAGCAATGCAAGGATGAACACCCCCTCAACAAGCCGCGGCAACTGGCTGTGGAAACTTAAACATCCCGGGGCATACTCCGGTCTCGCCCCCGAAATCAATAAACTTACCATTATGTACAACAGAGGATAAAGACGAAATAACAGGCCCGCAGCTCCAAATGTATCACAGATAATAAAATTTTGTACTTTTGCACCTGTTTTTTAATACTATAAACTCATTCTTGTGATGGTCAGGAAAAATGGTGGCCAGAATAATGACACCAGTAAACTGAAGCCCTGGCAGAAGAAAATGTATGAGGTCATTTTCGAGGCCGACACCTTCTACGGCAAGCTGTTTGATGAAATCCTGCTCGGGATGATCCTGCTGAGCATCGTTGTGGTGATGCTTGACAGCATGGCCGATGTGAGGGCACTATATGGAAGAAAGATCAACGCAGCAGAATGGTTCTTCACCCTTGCCTTTACGGTTGAATATGCAATGCGGATAGCCTGCTCTCCCAACCCTAAAAAATATATCCTCAGCTTCCTGGGCATAATCGACCTTCTGGCCATAATCCCGACCTATATAGCCGTTACCCTGCCGGAGGCGCAGCCCTTTATTGTAATAAGGGGCATAAGGCTACTGAGGATTTACCGCATCCTCAAGCTCTACAGGTTCATGCGGGCCGGCCGCATGCTGCTGCTGGCACTCCGCAACAGTTTTCGCAAAGTACTGATCTTTATGATGTTCATTCTTATCCTGGTAATCATGCTGGGAAGTATCATGTATGTTGTCGAGAATGCCGACAACGGATTCTACAGCATACCCCTGAGTATTTACTGGGCAGTGATAACGCTCACTACAGTGGGGTACGGCGACATAGTACCGGTAACCGACCTTGGCAAGTTCATAGCTACATTTATCATGCTTCTGGGTTACAGCATCATCGCCATTCCCACAGGGATTGTTTCGGTAGAGATCTCCCGCTCCTTCGGCGACAGGTACCAGAAAAGGAAAACATGCCAGTACTGTGACGAGCCCAACCATGAGCCGGAAGCAAATTTTTGCAAGACCTGCGGAGGCCGGATAAACTAGACGGTTTTATTGCCTGTAGTACTGATGCCTTGCGGACTGCGCCAGGGGTTAACGCCCGGCGCTACAGCAACCGCCCGAAATGTTTCCAGAAATTGCGGTGGAAATCCTCCCCCAGTTGCCCAGGATAGAGATCCAGAAATGAATGTTCTGCCTCCTCCCCCGGCCTGAAGGTAATTTTGCTCTCCTTTTCATAAAGGCTGCTCACTTCAGGATGAAACTGTATGCCAATTACATTGGGATATCTGGTGTGCTCAACAGCCTCTACCACCTTGTTGTCCATGCACCAGGCCGTCACCCTGTAGCCCTTGCCTATAATATCAAGCGCCTGGTGATGGGAACTGAGCACGTAAGGTAATGCATCATCTCCCCCGTTTACTGTTGCCATATGGCTGCCGGGTTCAATCCTTATCCTGTGAAAAGTGCGTGCGGCAACATCGGGATCAGCGCGGTACGCTGCATAATAGTTCCTGTGCTGCAGGTCGCTGTCCATCGCCAGCACCTGCTCAACAGTAGTCTTACCGTAAATCTCAAACGGAATATCCTGTATCATGGTCCCACCAGCAGCTACATTCATAGTCTGCATTCCCAGGCATATGCCGAGCACCGGCAATCCGGGATTCTCTTCCAGGAAAGGGACAAAATCTTCATCCTGGTAACCGCCAAGCAGATGAAACAGAAATGACAGCTCAAGGTAATGCCTGTGCGGATCGGTCACCACGGTAAGAAGGCTCATCTCATGGCCGTATGTTGCAGGAGGGATATCGGGCCCGCCGAAAAAGACGATACCGCCAGCCATATCGAATATCTTCCTGAAAAGGCTGGTGTTTGCATTTTCGGTAAACAGGATCTCATGTTCAAAAGGGGCCTCAACCTCCAGCAGCTCTATATGATAAAGCTCTTCTTCGCCGGCATATTCCTGTGTTAGTGAGTAATCATAGGCACCTTTGCTGCTGTATACACCAAGCACCGGAGTTTGGGGATCCACAGGCAGGATGCCTTCTTCGGTCAGGTATTGCCATGTCCTGATATTCCCCACTGTCGGGTGCATTATCACAATATGTTTTTCTGCCGGCAATTCCAGTTTTGCAGATGGATCAGAGCAGGATGCAGTCAGGATGAAGAAAACCGGCAAAAGCAATAAGAAAACATACCTTTTAACCATACCAGATTTATTATTTACCATTAAATGACCAGGTTGTGAAAGTTAAGGATCAGCCAGGCATAAACTGATTACGCCGGCCGGGCTTGCAATATAATGATTATATGAAAAAAACAGATCACAACCTGCAACAACATCGATATTTTGTTTAATTTGCATATATAAAGCCCCCTGTAGCCTTGCCCGGCAGGAAGGAGGCAAAGTTTTGCCGGTGCCGTCGTTAAAAAAAATCCTGAGATGAAGCCTCTCCATAGCCTTGTGATGATTTTGCGATTGCTTGTTCTTATCCTGGTGTTTACCATCACATTTATCGGTGGGTCAACATTTATCGAAGGGATGGTCCCCGATACCGAACCGGAACCGGCGTTTGTGCCCGGAGTTGCCGGCTTATTGATAATTGCAGCAGTAAACACTTTCGTCGCATCGCTGCTTGTGCTTACATCAAGGTGGAGGGGATGGAAGCTGGCGGGCCTGCTGGCTCTGTCCTGGTATGGAGTGAACACTTTCCTGACACAGGTAGAAACATGGTATTTCCTGTCGGATATTAACGTTAGTTCAGGGGTGCTCAGGGGCCTGTTCCTGATGGGCATTCCTCCGGCGCTAGTGTTCATACCATCATCGGTGCTGATATTGGGAAAATGGCGTGGCGGTGAGCATCCGGAGCCTGCACATGTTTGCAGAATGCCTTTTGCCGACTGGGCATGGAGGCTTGCACTTATATCAGTAATATACGTGATTCTATACTGGTTGGCAGGTTATTTTATAGCCTGGCAAAACCCCGAACTTCGTGCTTTCTATGGAAGCGAAGGCGAAATTGCACCTTTCTGGAAACATACTGCCGGCACATTCGAAAATGAACCGGGACTGCTGCTGATGCAGCTTTCAAGGGGTATTGCCTGGGCCCTGCTTGCTCTTCCGGTAATAATGGGCTCGCGTCTGAACAAATGGTCCACCGCGGTGATTACAGGATTATTCTTCAGCCTGCCCTCAAACATTGTGCACATACTTGAGAACCCCCTGATGCCACTTGCCAGTGTCCGCTTCAGTCATATGGTTGAAACAATCTCATCAACCTTCATCTTTGGCATAATAGTAACCTTGATGCTTTACGGCAGGCTCCGGCAAACCAGATAACGGACCGGAAACTGCCGGCATTGACGTGCCGGACTTCCAGGTACAACCCTGAATGTTCAGAGGCAATCGAGGCTGCCAAGAAGGGCCTTCCCCTTCCGTCGGGATACAGGAATCCTGTAATCCTGAACACAGGCAAGCAGCTGCGTACCGTAATACCTTAATGCGGATACAGCTTCCATATTTACCAGGTAGCTTCGGTGTACCCTGCTGAACTTATCGACCGGCAGCATTGCCTCAATACTGTTCAGGGAAAGATCAATGATCTCCTGTTGACGGTTCTTCATTACCATGAGAGAATAGCCGTTATCGCTCTCGAAGTAGAGGATGCGCCTGAGCACTGCCGGGCATAAGAACCATTCCTTTTTGTTATCCATTTTGAAGGTGTTTTCGATTTACAATCCTCACCCCTCCAATTCAGGTCATTCAAACTTGTTTTTCTGGTGTTGATAAGATTAGTAATGCTTTAATCGAATCAAACCTGCTAATATTAAATTTAAGGAATTTCCCGGAATATCGGGTAACCCGCTGTTAAAAAAAAGATGAACGGTCAGATTCGCCACCTGAACGGTAAGAGCAGGCTGATTCATGCAGCAGGCCTTCGGATATCGGTTCACATCTGTTTATGCTGTGAGGCCGGCATCAGTCTCCACCCGGCAAAGGAGGTCCATAAGCATCCCTTTTCTTCGCCTTGAAACTGGTATGCGGCTTTTTCCGGAGATTGAAATATGGTCAGCGCCGGAAAGGTATCTGCCGGCAGCATCCAGGTTGACAAGATAATTCCTGTGACAACGGAAAAACTTCCTTTTACAGAGCCTCTGCTCAATTTTTTTAAGCGGCACCTGGGCACAGGTATATTTCCCGCCCGCATAGACAATTCTGGTAATATCGTTGTTATGGTGGCAGTATAGTATTTCATCATGGTCAATCTTTACGGCACCAGAGGAGTCTATGAGCCAGAGTCCCGGGATGGGGGAATTGCCATTACAGTTACAGTTGCAGATATGGGTTGGTCTCTTTTTAATCATAATCAGTATAGAGGCTCCTGTAATAAGGTTCATCACTTTTTGAAACGTGACACGGGTTTTCTGTTAACAAATATGGCATGCTCTGTTCACATAATACTGTAATAAAAACACATATTACTGATAATTATAGCTTTAATTTCAACAACCATTGTTACTAATCAGTTGAAACAATGTTGACAAAACAACAGTCCTTTTGTTTGGAAACACCCCGGGTTTTCTGCCCGGCTCCCGGCAGCAGACCTAAGAGTTTCCTGCAGCCGGTCTGGCTGCAGGCATTAAATCTTAAGCGTTAGACAAAAAACAAAAAATATGTATCTTGGTGCCTTAAAAATTCTAATACGAGTTTACCTACTTAAATAAAGCAATATGAGCTCATGGAAAACCCGCACTGCAACTGCGTTCAGATACGCTCTCGCACCGGGATTGCTCTTCCTGGTGCTCCTTTCATTACACTCCACTGTCGATGCCCAGGATGCAGCCGAACTGCAGGGGCTGGATGAGTTTGTTGAGAGGGGGATGAAGGATTGGGGTATTCCCGGACTTGTAATTTCGGTTGTAAGAGAAGGTGAGGTTATTTATGCCAGGGGGTTCGGTGTAAGAAAACTGGGTGAGGATGCAAAAGTGGACGAACACACTGTTTTCGGAGTGGCATCAACCACAAAGGCGATGACTGCAACGGCACTGGGAATGCTTGTAGACGAGGGGATATTGCACTGGGACGATACTGTCAGGGAACACCTCCCCTGGTTCGGGCTCTCAAACCCGTGGGTGTCTGAAATGGTTACGGTAAGAGACCTTCTTTCACATCGTGTCGGAATAGGGCGCATGACAGGTAACAGACTGGTTTTTATGCCCGGCAGAGACCGGCGCACTATTCTTGACCACGTCAGCCGCCAGCCTTTTGAAATCCCCTTCAGGTCGGGTTACCTTTACAGCAACATGATGTATATGGTGGCAGGTATGGTAATCGAAGGAGCTGCAGGAATAAGTTGGGATGAGTTTATGCCGGAACATATATTCAGTCCGCTCGAAATGAATTCGGCATCGGTATCAATTACTGAAATAGCCGAAAACGATAATGCCGCATGGCCACACCAGGAGATCGAAGGGATTGTTCAACCAATTCCCAGGCGCAACTTCGATAATGTAGGGCCTGCTGCTTCAGTCAATGCCTCGGCAACAGACATGGCTCAATGGATGCTGTTCAACCTTGGTGAGCCGGGGAAATACAAGGACAGGAGACTGGTAAGCAGGGAGGTGATGAGTGACATTTTCCAGCCTCAATACGCCTTTCCGGCAAGGGACCCCATGACAGGCCATTTTACAGCCTATACTCTTGGCTGGAACAGCGGATATTATGAGGAACACAGGATATTTCAACACGGAGGGGCAACTGACGGGATTAATTCGATCATTGTATTAGTGCCTGCTCTGGATATGGGCATCTTCGCGGCAGGGAACCTGTTCTGCGGATTACGGCCGGCGATCGTGAGATGGATACTGGACAGGGCACTCAATATTGAAAGAGATCACGACTGGCATGACATGTTCTTCAGACAACATCAGGCTGAAAAGGAATCACTTCTTTTAGAAAGAAAGAGGATTGAGGAGGCGAGGGTCACCGGAACCAGGCCTTCACTTCACCTTGAAGCTTACACAGGCACGTACCATGATATTGTATATGATGACCTCGAAGTAAGGATGGGTGAGGATGGGGCACTGGAAATATGTTTCTGGGGAGACCAGGAAATGGTCGCATACCTGGAGCACTGGCACTATGATACTTTCAGGGCATCCTGGCGCAATCCGGGCATGCGGGAGAAGTTTGTGACCTTCGACATTGACCATGAGGGCAAAGTGAAGCAGCTCAATGTGATTTTCACCCTGAGGCCAAAAATGATAGAAGTGGGCCTTTACCCGGCTGACTATACCCGAATTGTCGAATACAAACGGGCCGGCAATTAGGACATTTCAGGAAATCCGGCCGGTACTGCACCGTTTCAGGCAGTACAGGTAAAAAACAATTATATCCAGATGAGTAATGCAACCAGAGAACCTTCACTGATCCAGGCAATTGTACCTGTGCTCATCCTAATTGCTTTCCTCACCCTGAATGTCTATTTTTTTGGTGACGACACCCTCTCGGGTGCAAACCAGATAGCTTTGTTGCTTGCAGCCGCAACAGGGGGTATCATTGCCGTATACCTCGGCCACAACTGGTACGATGTCAGAAAAAAGATCGTGCAGAGCATAGGTTCGGCAATGCCGTCTATGATGATACTTCTGCTCATAGGATCGCTTGCAGGAACATGGCTGTTGAGCGGTGTGGTGCCCGCAATGATTTATTACGGATTACAGATACTGAATCCCTCAATATTCCTGTTGGCATGTGTTGTGGTGTCAGCGCTTGTTTCAGTTGCAACAGGCAGCTCCTGGTCGACGGTTGCAACAATTGGAATTGCATTGCTGGGCATAGGCAATGCAATGGGCTTCAATGAAGGAATGGTAGCCGGAGCAATCATTTCCGGAGCCTATTTCGGCGACAAAATGTCGCCGCTGTCTGACACCACTAACCTTGCTCCGGCAATGGCAGGCACAGACCTTTTCACTCATATCAGGTACATGGCCCTGACAACCGGTCCGTCAATATTTATTACCCTCATAATATTTATGGGCATAGGTTTCTTCTACAGTCCCGAAGGCGATGCAGCCAATGTGCAGGCTACACTTGCCGCAATCGAAAGCAGTTTCAACATCACCCCGTTACTGTTCATCGTTCCTGCGGTGCTGGTGACCATTATAGTCAACAAGGTGCCACCTCTTCCCTCTCTTCTGGCAGGAACCCTTCTTGGCGCCGTTTTTGCCCTCATATTTCAGCCCCAGATAATTGAGCAGATTTCGGGAGTAACCGGCAACTACCCGAGCGCCTCCTATATTGCAGTCATGAAAAGCATGTACGGCAGGATTGCGATTGAGACCGCCGACCCACAGGTAAATGACCTGTTAACCACAGGGGGCATGGCAGGCATGCTAAATACCATATGGCTGATAATGACTGCAATGATATTCGGTGGTGTCATGGAGGCGGCAGGGATGCTTGTAAAAATTACCAACAGCCTGATGCGGTTTGCAAAGACAACAGGATCGCTGGTCGCAACAACTGTCAGCACCTGCCTGTTCTTTAATGTAACGGCATCAGACCAGTACATTTCAATAGTGGTGCCGGGAAGGATGTTCGCAAAGACATACAGGGACAGGGGGCTTAAGCCGGAGGTGCTCAGCCGCACACTCGAGGATTCAGGTACGGTAACATCAGTGCTTATACCATGGAACACCTGTGGTGCAACGCAGTCAGCCGTACTCGGAGTGCCCACCCTCAGCTATCTTCCATGGGCGTTTTTCAATATAATCAGCCCCTTCATGTCAATATTCATGGCAGCCTTCAATATAAAGATAAGGCGCCTTTCAGATGACGGCAGAAGCAGGAGTATTGAGATGGGTGAATAATAACCGCGCGCATCCCACCTATACCGGGATCACCGCATGCAGGGGTTTGGCGGATAAAAGGCCTGCATGTCAGAACAGCCCTGGGTATTTTGAGGGATCGGAGCGGTGCATCATCTCATAAGCCATTTCAAAAAGATCTTCGGCATTAGGATTGGAGAAATAGTCACCGTCCGATGTATATGCAGTCCTGTGATCCCTGCCGGTAAGCGTCTGCGGTTCCGCATCAAGCCAAAAGAACCCTCCCCTCTCCTCAATGACCTGTTGCATCATATATGCGGTACCACCACCGGGAACATCCTCGTCAAAAAAGATTATCCTTCCTGTTTTCTGCAACGATTTTTTTATCATATCGGGGCGGTCGAACGGCAGCAGAGTCTGCACATCAATAAGCTCGGCTGAGATGTCAAATCCTGCCAGCTGGTCAACTGTATCAAGCGCTATCCTTACACAGGAGCCGTAGGTCACTATTGAAATATCGGTGCCCTCCCGCATTATTTCAGGCACTCCAAGCGGTATCCTGTATTCTCCGGTATTGTCAGGCCGTTTCTCTTTCAGCCTGTAACCGTTGAGCGGTTCTATCACTATTGCCGGATCTTCCCCATGCAGCAAAGTATTATAAAAACCTGCAGCCTGTGTCATGTCTCTCGGGACACATACATAAACTCCCCTGATGGAGTTTATGATCATACTGACGGGTGAGCCAGCATGCCAGATGCCCTCAAGCCTGTGGCCCCTGGTCACTACTATAACCGGAGCTACCTGTCCGCCCCTTGTGCGATAGTGTGTTGTGGCAAGGTCGTCGCTGAAGGTCTGCAATGCATACAACAGGTAGTCGAGATACTGAATCTCGGTCACAGGCCTCAAACCCCGAAGTGCCATCCCTATCCCCTGGCCCAGGATTGTTGTCTCCCTGATACCCGTGTCTGTTACCCGAAGCTCACCATACTTCATCTGCAGTCCCTCGTAGGATTGATTTACACCCCCTATAATACCCGTATCCTCACCAAAAATTGACACTCTCGAGTCCCTCTCCAGGGCAGCCGCCCAGAAGTCCCTCAGGATCTCACGCCCCGGCACCATGGGAGAATCGTTGCTGTAGGCGGCAGGTATTCCTTCAACGTTGAGCGCCGAAAATTCAGATTCGTTGTATAAATGGGTGTTGTACCTTGCAGCATTGTCTTCGCTGTTGCGTCTCAGCCATAAGGAAAGGTCCTTCTGCAGCTTCTCCCTTATCTCACAATCTGCGCATACATGGCGGAGGATCTTCCTTGCTGAACTGATGTTATCCTTTCTTATAGGAGATACAACCTTCTTCAGCTCTTCCGTTACAGTACCCACCTTATCATAACCCTCCCTTTTACAAATACAGGTGCGGTCATCAATTATCTTCACCAGCGCATCCCTTTCAACCAGAACAGGTTTGGTGTACAACCTCCAGGCATCTTTCCTGGCCTCCCTGGCCTCATCCAGCGCTTCCTTTTCTGCAGTGTCAAGTTCTGAATCGCCGGCAAGGCCTGATGAGGTTATCCATTCACGCATTTTCACAAGCGGATCGTGATCCTTCTCCCATTGCAGGCGTTCCGGTGATTTATACCGTTCATGTGAGCCTGATGTCGAATGGCCCAAGGGTTGGGTCATCTCATCTACATGAAACACTACAGGAACATGTTCACGCCTGCAGACGTCTATTCCTTCGGCAAACATCCTGCAAAGCCCGGGGTAATCCCACCCCTTGCCTTTCATGATTATAATTCCCGGGCTGTCGGCGGTGCGCTCGAATCCTTTCAGGACTTCCGAAATACTCTCCTTGGCAGTCTGATACTTCCTAGGCACCGAAATGCCATAACCATCATCCCAAACAGCAAGGGCCATGGGTACCTGCAGAACTGCAGCCGCATTGATAGTTTCCCAGAAATGGCCTTCCGAGGTGCTTGCATCACCAATTGTACCGAATGCAACCTCAGCACCTTTGTTGGTGAGATTCGTAAAGTGTTGCATTTGAGGAATATTACGAAAAAGTGCCGATGCATATGCAAGTCCGAGTAACCTCGGCATCTGTCCTGCCGTTGGTGATATATCGGCCGACGAATTTTTCTGCTTCATCAAATTGCGCCAGGTACCATCTTCATTAAGGCTTCTTGTGGCAAAATGGTTGTTGAAAGACCGTCCTGCATTTGAAGGATTAAGCTCCGGTTCAGTTTCACCGTAAAGCTGCGAAAAGAACTCCCGGGCACTTAAAAGTCCGGCCGCCATCATGAAAGTCTGATCCCTGTAGTACCCCGAGCGCCAGTCACCATTCCGGAAACGTTTCGCAAAAGCTATCTGTGCTACCTCCTTACCATCGCCGAATATTCCGAACTTGGCCTTTCCCGACAGTACTTCTTTACGGCCTGTTATGCTCAGATTGCGGCTTAAATGTGCAAGCCTGTAATCATTGAGAACCTCTGTTTTAAAATCCTCATATGACAAACCGGAATTATTATCTGCCTGCCTGCTTTCCATTATTATCTGTTTTTCGCGTTACTATTGATAGGACTTACAAATTTAATAAGAATAATTCCAAAGGTTTGTTCAAAGCTTTCTGATTAATCCGGCAATAAAACCCGCCTGCACTTTTGACATCGCCAGGATTAGCGTTAAATTTGTATTCAATATACCCCATGGCAAATGAAAGAGTATCTTATCATCCTGGCAACAGCCATTGTACTGATGGCATTAGTATTACTGGGATTGTCGGTCAGCATGCTCCTGAAAAAGAACGGCAGGTTCCCGGTCACCTCCATTGGCCGTAACAAAGAAATGAAAAAGCGCGGTATTACCTGTGTGAGACATGATGAGATGCTTTGTGAAGGTAAAGGGAAAAGCAGTGGTTCATGCTGTAACTGAAAGTCCCGGTAGCTCACCTGACGGAGAGAGACCGGTTATTTACCTGATGACAAACCCGGTATGATAAAAGGGAAAAAAATACTTCTGTACTCTGCTCTCACCCTGATTGTCTTATATTTTTTATTTACGGGACTGGTTAAGGCAGAATCTTTCCTTGTTCCGCTTATTACCGCCATGGTACTGGCTTTTTTGATGTTTCCAATAACAAACAGACTGGAAAAATGGGGATTGAATAAGGTTCTGGCTACACTTACATCAATTCTGATACTGATTATTATAATTGCAACCTATGTGTCAATAATATTATCGCAGATCAAAGGTTTTGCTGACGACTGGGAGGAAATTCAAATGAGACTTGAGGAAACGATTGATGAAATATCAGAATACCTGGTTGAAAATACCCCCCTTGAAAAAGAGCACTTAAATGTTTTTACCCGTGATAAAGAAAAAAATTTGCCGGATGATGATAACTTGCAGAATCCCGGTAGTCATCGCAGACAAGCATTAACCCTGATGGGCGTTTTGTTTGGATTCCTGACGCGGCTACTTATCATTATTGTATATATATTCCTTATTATCCATTTCCGGCACAGGTTCAGGGAGTTTATCCTCAGGTTCTTCCCTCATAATAAGCGCGATGAAGTGGCCGGTATAATCTCAAGCTCATCTTCTGTGAGCCGGAGATATCTGGCAGGGAAGTTGTTACTGATGGTTTTTCTGACCATTTTGTATTTTACAGGCCTTGTTATTTCGGGACTGGAAAACGCCTTACTGATCAGTTTAATAGCTGCTGCACTATCTATCATACCTGTTGTAGGTAATTTTATCGGGTATTGTCTTGCCCTCGCAGTGAGTCTGGTAACCACCGGCGGCATGGGTGCGGTTATAGGCATTACCCTGACATTTGCAATTGCGCAGATTATCGACACCTATATTCTCCAGCCAATTGTACTGGGGCCCAAATTGGATGTTCACCCCTTCTTTATAATTCTTTCAGTCATACTTGGATATGAGATATGGGGAATCATGGGAATGGTGCTGTCTATTCCGGTATTCGCAATGATCACCATTGTTTGCCGCCATGTTCCGGCACTAAACCCCTTCGGATACCTGTTTAGCAAGGGCAATATTGATATCCCCCCGGATGAACATCAATAGCAATTATCAGTGTCTGAAACCGCAGAAACTGATCCTCCGGAGTATTATACAGGAAATGTGCAAACAATTACCACTGATAAGTGTTTATTAAATTAAAACATGCAGATATGGAAATCCTTAATCTCATACTCATAACACTTGTTTTAGTGGTCCTGGCTGTTGGAGCACTCTCGGTGAGGCTGTTTTTTGTCCGTGACGGAAAATTTTCAGGTGGTTCATGCAGAAGCACTCCCATACTTGAACGGAAGGGCATTACATGCGGATGCGGCAGTGAAGAGCCGTGCAACGAAAAAGTCACCTCCTGATCATCTCAGCTACCCCATCTGTATGGGCAACTGCTGAGACACCGTTCAGGTCATAGATGAAGTAGGCCTCTATATCCGGATGAGCTGCTGCAAGTTCCATGCTCTTTTCAAGTCCCATCACCATAAAGGCTGTTGCAAAAGCGTCGGCATCCATACATGTCGAGGTAATGACCGTTGCGCTCAGGAGGTTATGCCTGACAGGATAACCAGTAAAAGGGTCAATGGTATGAGCAAACCGTTGGCCGTCCTGTATATAAAACCTCCTGTAATTGCCCGACGTTGCAAGCGACGCATCAGTTAGATGAAGCACCTCCTGAAGCTCCCTCGAAATGGCCGCAGGGTCTTCAACTGGTTTGTCTATGCCAATCCGCCACAACTGATCATTTCTGTTGGTGCCTTTTACGCGTATCTCTCCCCCAACCTCTATCATGTAATCGGCAATTCCCATGTCGTCAAAAAAACCGGCAACAACATCAACGGAAAATCCTTTGGCAATGGCATTCATATCGATTATTATCCTCTCATCATCCTTCACAATCTCTCCTTCTTCATAACGCACTTTTTGCCAGCCGGTAAAATCCATCAGACTATCGATCAGCCCGGGTGTTATATTCTCCCTTTCGGTAAAACCAAAGCCCCATGCATTGACCAGCGGTCCTACAGTTATATCAAATGCTCCTCCGGTCTTTTCGGATATCTCCATCGCTCTTTTAAAAACGGTCATGAAATAGTCGTCAGGCTCAGCGAAAGGATCATTGCGGTTTATGGCCGATATAACCGAGCTTTCATTGTAAATGGACATGGAATTGTCTATCTGTCTGAACAATTCCTTTATTTCATCATGATAATCAATCGAGTCGGGAGAGTTATATGCAATAAAATAACTGGTCCCCTGGGTAAACCCGTCAAGGAATAGAAAAACCCTTCCGGATTCGCTCCTGCATGAGCTGATCAGAACAACTGAAAGAAAAATTATCAGAAGCCTCTTCATCATCCGCCAAAATCATCAAGATCAACCATTTCATCGGGTACGCCAAGATCATAAAGCATCTTCAAAACGGCGTCATTCATCATGGGCGGTCCGCACAGGTAATATTCAATGTCGTCGGGATCATCATGCTTGCTGAGGTAGTTGTCATAAACCACCTGATGAATGAAACCTGTGTAACCATCCCAGTTGTCTTCAGGCTTTGGCTCTGACAGAGCTATATTGAATGAGAAGTTCGGGAACTCCTTTTCAATCTTCCTGAAATCTTCCTCATAAAACACCTCCCTGAGCGAACGGGCGCCGTACCAGTATGACACCTTCCTGCCGGTCTTCATGGTTTGGAAAAGATGGAATAAATGAGACCTCAGGGGCGCCATGCCTGCACCTCCTCCTATATACACCATCTCATTGTCAGTTTCCTTTATAAAGAAGTCACCATACGGTCCCGATATCGTAACCTTGTCGCCGGGTTTCCTTGAAAAGATATAGGATGAACAGACACCCGGATTTACATTCATGAAAGCACCCTTCGACCTGTCCCAGGGTGGCGTCGCGATCCGTATATTCAACATTATGATATTACCCTCTGCTGGATGGTTGGCCATTGAATAGGCCCGGTAGGTAGGTTCAGGATTTTTCATCCTGAGGTCCCACATATTGAACTGGTCCCATTCATCACGAAACTCTTCCTCCACTTCAATATCCTTGAAATCAACCTCAACTTTGGGCACATCGATCTGAATATAACCTCCCGATTTGAAATTCAGCTCCTCCCCTTCGGGAAGCTTTACGACAAACTCCTTTATAAATGTTGCGACGTTGCTGTTGCTTACTACCTCACACTCCCATTTTCTTATCCCCATGACCTCTTCGGGAACCTTTATCTTCATGTCCTCTCTTATCTTCACCTGGCAGCCCAGCCTCCACTTCTCAATCTGCTCCCGACGAGTAAAGAAGTCTTTTTCGGTCGGCAGGATAGACCCTCCCCCCTCAACAACCTGGCATTTACACATGCCGCAGGTACCTCCTCCTGCACAGGCCGAAGGCAGGTATATACTGTTTTCAGATAATGTTGAAAGAACTGTTGAGCCCGGTTGAACAGACAGTTCCTTATCTTCATTTATGGTAAGTTTCACCGCACCCGAGGGCGTCAGTTTTGATTTTGCATATAGCAGAATAGATACCAGGGTCAGAATAACCAGATAAAAAACGGCAATGCTGATTATTATTATTAACCCCGGTGATGCTGATAATATCATTTTTGTTTACTTTAATATTGTTTTAACCCCTGCACTACAGCTTTATTCCCATAAAACTCATAAATGCTATTCCCATCAGGCCGGTCACTATAAATGTAATCCCCAGTCCACGAAGAGGCCCAGGCACATTTGAGTACCTAATCTTTTCGCGTATTGCGGCAATACCGACAATGGCAAGATAGAACCCGACGCCTGATCCAAGGCCGAATGATGCGGCTTCGGCAATATTTGCATATTCTCTCTCCTGCATAAAAAGTGAACCGCCCAGGATTGCACAATTAACTGCAATCAGCGGCAGGAATATACCAAGCGAGGAATACAGCGCGGGCGCAAACTTTTCGACCGTCATCTCAACAAGCTGCACCATCGAAGCAATAACCGCAATGAACATGATAAAGCTCAGAAAGCTCAGATCAACTGCTTCAAAGCCCGGACCAAGCCATGCCATTGCTCCTGCACTGAGAAAATAGTTTTCAATAAGATAATTGACTGGAACGGTGATGCCCAGGACAAAAATTACTGCAATGCCCAGACCGTTTGCAGTGCTCACGGTCTTCGACACCGCCAGGTATGAGCACATACCCAGAAAATAGGCAAACACCATATTGTCTATAAAAACAGACCTTACGAATATATTGACCAATCCTTCCATGTTTCAGGTATTTTATTTTGATTCAATCAGTTTTCTGTTCCTGGATCTCTGGACCCAGATAATTACACCGACAGTAATAAGGGCCATAGGGGGCAGTATCATAAAACCGTTATTCTCATAGCCGATATTGAATAACCCGAGCTTCTCCATTACCGGGTAGTCCCATACGGTACCCGACCCCAGCAACTCCCTGAAAAAAGCTACTACTATAAGTATCCAGCCATAACCTGCTGCGTTACCCACGCCATCAAGGAAAGAGGGCCAGATCCTGTTGCCCAGCGCAAATGCCTCAAGCCTCCCCATAATGATACAATTGGTTATTATCAGCCCAACAAAGACCGAAAGCTGCCTGCTGACATCATAAAAGAATGCTTTCAGAACCTGGTCTACCAGAATAACAAGCGAGGCAATAACCACGAGTTGTACAATAATCCTTATCCTGTTGGGTATCGTTTTACGGAGCACCGAGATTATGACGTTTGCAGAACCCATAACCGCGACCACGGCAACGGCAAGCACCACAGCGGGCTCCAGTTTAACCGTAACAGCAAGTGCTGAACATATCCCAAGAACCTGCACAGTTATGGGATTCTCATCGTTCAGCGGTGTACTTAAAAGTTTTATGTTCTTTGCCGAAAACATCGGCTCCCTTTCCGTTTTACTCATCTCTAAATATTTTTCCGTTTTTCGAAATATCTTCTGTAACTGCCCAGAACATCATACAGCATCTCCTCAACACCCTGGCTGGTGATGGTCCCGCCTGAGATCCCGTCAACATTATGGTCTCCGGGGGCAACAATACCGGGCTTTGTCACCCTTACCGATACAAATTCACCTGCATCGTCAAACAGCTTTTTCCCTTTGAACCGATTCTCAAAGAAAGGTTCGCTTATCTCAGCACCCAGTCCCGGCGTCTCACTTTCATGGTCAAATATGACGCCGAATATAGTATTAAAATCATCCTCCAGTGCAACATACCCGAAAACAGGCCCCCACAGGCCCCTTCCATGAACCGGAAAAATATAATTTTCACGGCCGTCGTCATCTCTTGCCACAAATACAGGCAGATTTCGTTCCTCAAGGGGTTTGCGCATCTCGTCACGCATGTTTACGGCAAATGCATCAATGCCCTCCTTTCTTTCGCCAAGATGATCAATCACATAAGTATCAACTATGTACTTTTCAAATTCCTCCTCTACATAAGCGTTCCGGTCGCGCACCTCTGTCGCGAGTTCGGCCTTTTCAACGCTTCTCAGTATATCCAGTTTTTTGGCAATCTCGATATTCAGCTCCTGGTATGGCCTCAGGACCGTTGCAACCACCGAAAGCACAGCGGCTACAATGACAACCATTGCCGAAGAGTATAGGAAGATATAGGTGTTACTCTGCTTCATCTCTCGTTGTGTTTTATTTATTTGTACCTGCTGCTGCCCTCTTAAGCCTTCTTTTGATATTAGCCTGCATCACGTTATGGTCGATCAGGGGTGCAAAAACATTCATAAACAGGATGGCCAGCATCATACCCTCCGGATAGGCAGGATTGAGAACCCTGATAAGAATTGCCAGGAACCCGACAAGGAATCCGTAAATATACTTCCCCCTCTCAGTCTGTGTAGCAGTTACCGGGTCAGTAGCCATATAAACCGCACCAAAGGCAAATCCACCCATAATCAGGTGCTCCCATGCAGGGATCTCCATGAAAGGGTTCACAGCAAAAATATTCAGAATACCCCCCATAACCAGTCCGCCAACAAACACTGAAGCCATGATCTTCACGCTTCCCACACCGGTAAACCATAATATTAGTGCCCCGATAAGAATTGCAACGGTGGATGTTTCACCGATCGAACCGGGTATGGTTCCAATAAACATTGCCATTGATGAGGGAATGGCCTCAATATTTCCAAGAGAGGCATTGGCAAGCGGTGTAGCACCGGAAAACCCGTCTACTATTCCCTCTCCCTTTAGAAGTCCGCTGATCCACACAAAGTCGCCCGACATATATGTGGGATAGGCAAAAAACAGAAAGGCCCTTGCCGTAAGAGCCGGGTTCAGAATGTTCATGCCCGTGCCCCCAAAAACCTCCTTGCCTATTATTACTGCAAAAACAGTGGCGACGGCAACCATCCAGAGGGGGACATCTACCGGGACAATCAGGGGTATCAGCATGCCTGTAACCAGAAACCCTTCATTGACCTCATGCCCCCGAATCTGGGCAAAAATAAACTCCACAGCAAGTCCGCTTACGTAAGAAACCACCACGATTGGCATTACCCTTATCAGCCCGTGCATAAATTCCTGCCAGAACCCGGCATCAATCCCCGTTGCAATAAAGTGCTGGTGGCCTACATTCCACATGCCGAATAAAAGAGTCGGGACCATTGCAGCGACAACAACAGCCATGGTCCTTTTCATATCTATGCTGTCGCGAATATGAGCACCCTTTGATGTGACCTTGTCCGGTACAAAAAGAAAAGTCTCAAATGCATCAAAGGTCGAGTGCAGCATCTCAAAACGGCCGCCCTTCTGAAAGTGAGGCTTTATCTTATCAATCTGTTTCCTGAGTAACTTCACTTGTTCTATAGTTTGTTTTGTCAATATCTTTCCATGCTCCTGTTAACCTGTCAGATGGTCTCCCTTA
Source organism: Bacteroidales bacterium (assembly GCA_007133565.1). GTDB lineage: Bacteria > Bacteroidota > Bacteroidia > Bacteroidales > PUMT01 > PXAP01. Next base: position 12,050 of record SLMM01000202.1, on the reverse strand, counting down.
TCATAAGCTCTATCCCGCGCCGGAGTAACGTCTGAACCTCAATCTTTGAGGTGCATACATATTCACACAGGGCAAGGTCCTCTTCAACCACTTCATAAATACCCAGGTTCTCCATCTTGTCAATATCTTCAACCATAATGGCCTTAACAAGCTGTTGCGGAATAATGTCCATAGGCAGAACCCTTTCATACTGACCGGTCATGACATAAGCCCTCTCGCCGCCATTGTAGTTGGTGTCATGCCTGTAATCTTTTCCCGGCATAAGCCAGGAGAAGAAGGAGCGCGAAGCACTGAACCGGTCCAGTCCGGGTGACGCCCAGCCCATAAACCTGTAATTATCTCCTTCCGGTATCACTGTTACCTGAGAATCGTAAAAGCCAACAAACCCTCCCGATGGAATTCTTTTGCCGGTAAGGACATTACCGCTTATATAGCGGTTGTTGCCTTCATTTACATTGTCCTTTACCAGGATATTAACCGAGGCCCCCATCATTGAACGGTAGTAGCGAGGTTTTACAATCTCTGACCCGGTAAGCGCAATAATTCTGGAAAAATCAACAGTTCCGTTGAGAAACAGTCGGCCCAGAACGAGGATATCCTGGGGGTTAATGTACCACACGGCACCATTTTTATGAACCGGATCAAGATGGTGAATATGCACACCGACATTGCCCGCCGGGTGTGGCCCGGAAAAATAATTATACTCAATTCCGCTCAAATCCTTAAATACATCTGAGGGAGGATAATCACCGTTAAGGTTAAGATAGACCTTCCCACCGGAAAGCTTTTTCAGAACATCAATGCCCGTCCTGAACTCTGATCTGCTATCCTGCATTACAAAATCGTAATCCGGTGCAAGAGGTGCGGTATCAAACCCTGAAATGAAGATCGAACGAGGCGTGTCGTTTGGGCCGGGAATAATTCCATATGGGCGCTGGCGAAGCAGGGGCCAGAGACCACTTTTCAGCAGGCGCTCCACAACATCCTTACGGTCAAGCGATCCGGGATCAGCCTTGCCAAAATCCTCGTAATCGATCCTGTCATCCCGTTTTATGACCACCTCCAGTATTTTACGGCGCTCACCACGGTTCACCGCAACAACCCGGCCACTTACGGGTGATGTAAACATCACACCGGGTTTGTACTTGTCAAAAAAGAGTGGAGTCCCGGCCTTTACAGCATCATCGGGGCGCACCAGCATCTTTGGCCTTATGCCCGGAAAATCAATCGGTTTGACCGCAAACTTGCCCGGGAGGCCGGGGTCTGTCAGTACTTTTTCGGCTTTGCCCTTCAAGGGGATGTTCAGGCCTTTTTTAATCTTTATTACCTTCGACATCTTATTCTGTTGATATTTCCTGAAAATGCAACAAATTTAGTTAATTTGTAAAAACCTGTGACATGTAACCATTAATAATTGATAAATAAATTGTTGATCATATACTCTTTTTGAAGCTATTGACCCCCTTTGTTAATTCTTTAACAATTAACGGGTCGGATGACCGTTAACATTTAATGAAAAAACAATAACAAATGAGAAATGTTCAGTTCACCTGGCAGGAAATAAAACCTCTGACAGCCATGCTGCTGTTCTGTTTCACATTGTATGCAGAAGCATCAGGAACATGGATTTATGAGGACTATGTATACAGCGATAATATAAGGACCGTCCAGATGCATGTCAAAGGCTGGGAAATGTCCTATCCGGTAATTGAACTGGGCAGCGGCGAAAAACTTCATTTCAGCTTTGACGACCTCGATGGTGATGTTAAAAATTACCAGTACAGGATCATCCATTGCAATGCCGACTGGACGCCATCGTCGTTGTTTCCCTCAGATTACATTGACGGTTTTTACGAGAATAACATAGACAACTACAGGTTTTCCTTCAATACTTTTGTACAGTATACCCATTACTCCCTTGAAATACCTAACTATGACATAAACCTGACGCTTCCCGGCAACTATGTTGTCAAGGTGTATAAGGATTTTGACGAGAACGATATTGTGCTTACCAGGAGATTTATGGTGAGCCAGTCAGGTGTCAACATAACAGTCAGGGTTCACAGGCCGCACCTGACCCGTTACTATGACACTCACCAGCAGTTAACATTCAGCATAAGACATCCTGAACTTACCATTACCGACCCCATGTCTGAGCTTCATGTAACAGTCATGCAGAACGGCAGGGCTGACAATGTTGCAGGTCCCCTCATGCCCATGTATATAAGGGACAGGGAAATCGTCTATGAACACGAAGAAGATCTGGTGTTCCCGGCCGGAAACGAGTTCCGGAATTTTGACACCAAAAGCACAAGGTACCTGACTCAATTTATAAGGAGCATAGAGTTTTCAGGAGGGATAAACCATGTTGAACTTCACGCTTCACAGCCTCGCCAGTTCAGCAGGTATTTTTCCCATCATGACATAAACGGGAGGTTTCTGGTAAGGAACGAGGAGGGCCGAACCCCTTCCTACGATGCCGACTATATGATGGTATGGTTCACCCTTCCATGGGATACCCCGTACGACAACGGAAATGTTTATGTGATGGGAGCCCTGAGCGACTGGAACTTTTACCACTGGAACACCATGATATACAATTTCGACAACCAGGCCTATGAGCTTGGCATGCTTCTAAAGCAGGGATATTACAACTACAAATTTGTATTCAGGGAAGATGGTGCTGAAACCGCAGACCATGCACCTTTTGAAGGCAATTTTTTTGAAACCGGTAACGACTATCTGATCATGGTATACCACCGCCCTCCCGGCACCCGCTATGACCGGCTGGTAGGCACACGGCAGGTGAGTTCGCACCGCTGACCCGCTGCAACATCTATTTCTGCTAAACGGAGTTTCAGGGAATTTTGAATACCCGGACAGGTTTCTGCAAAACCGGTCACTACCGGGCAAATCTGTCATACTTTACAATCCTATCTCGTCGCTGATCTCTTTCATGGCGTTAACCGACAACTCTGCAAATTCCGGCAGGGGGATGCCTATCTTTTCACATTCCCTGATATGGTCACGGTTTACCGAAGCCGCAAAGGCTTTTTCTTTCATGCGCTTTACAACCGATTTAGGCTTGACCGATGCGATCTTCTTGTCGGGGTACACCAGTGCAGTGGCATACACCAGTCCGGTAATGGTCTCTCCTGCAGCAAGCGCATGCTGGAAAACTGTAGTTCTCTCCTTTTTGGATGCCTTTTCGTTATGCATGGTGATTGCATCGATTATCTCAGGGTCGAGACCGTAATCATTAAGTATTTCAGGGGCTTTAAGTCCGTGTTTTTCGGGATCGGCGTTGGTAACCTCCACATCAATGTCATGCAGCAGTCCCGCAAGCCCCCATTTCTCCTCATCCTCACCCAGACGCCTGGCAAGTGCCTTCATCACAGCTTCCGATGACAGGCAGTGAATCCGCATCTTCTCATCCTTTACATGATCGTATAAAAGTTCAAGTGCTTTTTCTCTTTCCATGATCATTTATTATTATTTGACAAATAATATATCCTTTACTTCTTAACCGGATAATCCCACGGCACATAAGCGGTTGTATACAGAATTCTCAATGGGCATCTATACCGTGATACATATAAAGCAGGTGGTCCATTGTTTTCACTATCTCCGTCATGTACTCGTTAACCGCCCTGACGCTTCCGGGAAGGGTATAGACAAATGCAGACCCCATAAGTCCCGCCACGCCCCTGCTTAGAAGTGCATTGGGTTTACCGGCGCCGTATTTCACCCTGATCATCTCCATGATACCCGGTATCTCCTTGTCAAGCATCGGTCTGATGACATCCGGACAGATATCCCGCACGCCGACACCTGTGCCCCCTGTGGTAATGATAAAGTCATACTGTCCCCTGCAGGACCTCTCAAGCAGGTCGCGCAGCTTCACCTTATCATCGGGCATGATAACATTATCAGTCCGTATTCCTCTTTTGAGCAGTCCAAAATGTCCTTCCAAAAACCTTTTTATAGCGGGGCCACTCCTGTCGTCATATTCGCCGGTGCTTGCCCTGTCGCTAAGGGTGATTACCAGGTAACGGTAGAGGCGTGGTACATATTCCATCCTATCGCCCGCTTTCACTTTCCCTCCCCTGATAACCCTTGCGAACACACCTTCCTTTGGCATTACGCAATTGCCGGTCTCGTTATAAATGGCGCAACCAGTACCGTGGCATTTCTTACCTATCTGTGTTATCTCGAGTTCAGTATTTTCTGATATTATCCTGTCAAGAGGCAGCGTTTCTCCAAGCTCCACCCCTTTTGTGGTTATATTTTCTGCAAACTCGCCAGGACCAGGTATCCGTCCCAGTTCTTTCCCAAACCTCTGGATGCTCTCTTCGCCCAGAATGCTTACCTGCCTGTGCCAGTGCCCGGCGTGGGCATCACCTTCAATTCCTTTTTCACCGAGATGGATGACAGGGACGGGTTTTTTAACGGTGCCCCTGGCTTCCGATATGTTCACCGAAACTACGGTCAGTATATTCCCTTTCATAATGTGTATAAATTCATAACCTTCTTACCTCCCACTTTCTTATCTCTTTCAATGCAACATCACCGTCACCCATTGCACGTAACTTCTTTGATCCTGCTCCCTCATAAGAACCGAGCCATTTGACAAGAATATCCACAAGATCCGGATAATCATCAAACAGGTCCTCATAGGTGCCGGCACGAATAACTCGTTCCCTTTCGCGCGCCGGCACTGATATAACCACAGGATCGGCAAGCCTGCTGCGGAGTCCGAGTTCATCATCAAAATACAGCACCAGAAGAGGTATAACCTCAATAACCGTTCCTGTCGGGAGGCTTTCGCAAATAACCATTATTGCTACAGGTCTGCCATCTCCTCCCAAAACCGGATCAGTAAATGTTCCGGGCACAAAACCGTAGTTGGTAGGATAGGGAAGAAAATCAATAATTTTCTCAGACCCGTTCTCCTGTTCACAAATAAACATCCGGCTGTCCTGGTCATATACAACAATACGGTTCGTTCCTGCCGGTATTTCAATGACAACATTTACATACCCATCTGAAAAAGCAGGTGTTCTGCTGAAATTGTATGTTTGCCGCTTTCCGCAGCTGCCCACCGTCCACAGGACAATAAAGGGCAACAGCATTATCAGTAACGATTTCAGGGTAAAAGTTTTTCCCATTATTGAATGTCTTTTTTTGATTTGCCGGAAAGCGTTATTCCCTCTATCACCATCGACGTGTCGGCCGATTTGCACATATCGTATATGGTAAGCAGGGCAACACTGGCAGCGGTCAGCGCCTCCATCTCAACACCGGTTCTGGCCGTACACCTGCATTCTGTCTTAACCTCAATGCCGTCATCCATTATTGTAGCTGTAACATTTACCTGAGACAATTCCAGGTTATGGCACAGTGGGATAAGGGCAGGTGTCTGCTTTGCCGCCTGTATTCCGGCAATTTCCGCCACCTTCAGCACATCCCCTTTTTTGATGCTGTTATCCCTTACAAGCTTCACCGTCTCAGCCTGCATCCTTATAAACCCGCACGCCGCTGCAATCCGCAACTGTTCGGGTTTATGGCCGACATCAACCATCGCGGCCCTGCCCTTGCTATCGGTATGTGTCAGTTTCCTGTCCATTTTTATCATCCTCCGATATTATAAAAATGATCTGTACTGCATGCGGTTCCATGCTCCGGTTTGTGCAACACCGCTTCAAACAAAGCCTTTCTGGCCCCGAGAGTTCTGACATCAAAGGCTATATCGCTGAAAAGGCATGGCTTGACTTTCCCGCTGGCAGTCAGCCTCAGCCGGTTGCACCTGGGGCAGTCACCACCTTCTCCCCCTTCGACAACCGAAAACTCACCACCGTCGAGGTCCATCTGACGGATGAATCTGACCTGAAGCCCCCTTTTATCAGCAAACTCCTTTACATCCAGGGCGTCGGATGCGCCAGATGAGCCGGGCAGGCCGGACGAACCGGCAACCACGCAGTTAATCTTCATCGGGGTGAGCCCTGCCGACACCGCTGCATCAATACCCCTTACCACATCGTCAATATTACCTCCCGAGGTCAGTTCGCTGAATCTTGCCCGGTCCATTGTGTCAAGGCTTACATTCAGCCTCATCAGTCCCGCCTCGCGAAGGGGGCGGGCAAATCTTTCCAGCAAGACCCCGTTGGTGGTCATTGCAAGATCATTTACACCCCTTACAGAAGCTATCATACCAGTGAGCTTAACTATATCCCTCCTTACCAGCGGCTCGCCGCCGGTTATGCGCACCTTGTCAATTCCCATGGCAACTCCTTCCCGCACTACCTCAACGATCTCATGGAATCTTAATATATCTTCATGCCTGAGCATCACGAAATCACCGCAGGGCATGCAATACCGGCACCGCAAATTGCACCTGTCCGTTACCGAAACACGCAGATAGTTGATCCTCCTGTTATACCTGTCTAACATCAACCAGATCTCCTTTTTTGTATGAAAAGACACCCGCAGGCATTGCCATCAGTCCCCACGCATCCGTAAACGCATGTATATGTGCCGAACCATGATATTCCAAAGGAACTACCTCTCCAATATCACTGATCGAAACAGGAGACCATGCCACCCGGTCAGCCTTCTTTCTGTTATAGTCGATTGCAATGGGAAACCGCAATGCCGGGGGACGGTATTCATGGCCGCTCATCCTGTATAGCAGGGGCTTAACCATGATCTCAAATATGGTGAATGATGAAACGGGATTGCCAGGCAGCCCGAAAACAAAAACATTGTTCCTGCGCCCGAACAGGGTCGGACGACCCGGTTTAACAGCCACCTTTTCAAAGAACAGCTCAAACCCGGCTTCTTTGAGTATATGGGGCACAAAGTCGAAATCGCCCATCGACACCCCGCCGGTAACAAGCAATACGTCATTTGCCTCCGTGGCAGATGTAACAGCCGTCATTGTTTCGTCAATGCTGTCGCCTGCGATGCCCCTGTAGTCGCCGGCACAGCCGGCAGCAGCCACCTGGGCCATCAACTGGCTCCCGTTGCTGTTACGTATATGTGTTCCCTCCGGTTTCCGGCCGGGCTCAACAATCTCATCACCCGTTGTCAGCACCGCGACGCGGGGTTGCCGGTACACATCGGGGCGGGTACATCCTGCCGAAGCAAGAATTGCAATATGCTGCGGCCTGAGGAGGGTCCCTTTCTCCAGGGCAACGCTGCCCTCCCTCAGATCCTCACCCCTGAATGCAATGTTCACGGCTGTTTTGCCCCCTGTAAACCTGATATGGTCTTCTCCATCATTCCTGGTATGTTCAACCATTATAACACAATCTGCCCCATCGGGCACACGTGCACCTGTCATTATACGCATACACATACCCGGTCCGATCCGATCCTGCGGCATATCCCCCGCTTTTATTGTTCCGGTAACCCTGATCCTGCCCCCAAGGTCGACACGCCTGCAGGCGAAACCGTCCATTGCCGATTTGTTAAAGGGCGGCATGTCGGTATCTGATATGACATCCTCTGCAAGCACCCTGCCTGCTGCTTCGCTGAGAGTGACCTTTTCATCCTGCAGTCTTACTGCATTTCCTTCAACTAACCTGAGGGCCTCATCGAACGACATCATAGATATCATGATTTTTTTACGTTAACGCTACACAAAAATAAGCAATTATACTCATCTTACCTTGCCGTTTCAGCCGGAGTTCAATTACCGTCAAGATGCCAGCCCTTTTTATCCAGTCCGATCCTTTCGGGTTGCGGGTCAAAAGAGGCGCCGTCTGAATTGACCATAACATCTGCCAAATGTATGAGATCTGCAACGCTCTTCATAGTGTTCTCATCACCCTCCCTCCTGACCATTATGAAGAGGCCGGGTCGGACTATCTTTCTCAGCCTGGCAGATTCGGCCAAAATAAAAGCATGCTGGTCGACAACCCTGAAAAAGTGGTCCAGCGCCTCTTCCATGCACTCATCCTTTGTCCGAAGATAAAATGCCCTGGCAGCCCCGGCCAGCAGCATCTTCGAGCTATCCTTCACACCGTCACGGCTGGTCTCCTCAATCAGCCGGAACTTTTCGGGCGGGGGGCCATGCCGGCCGTGATAGGGGTCATTGCCGGGCATTATGCCTGATATTTTCAGGGTAATGATCTCCTTGTAGCCCGACAGCCTGCCGATGATGCGGCACATGTATTCAGTTTTACCGGCATTGCGGCCTGTCCCGCCTGCAATAAGCATATTTTTCAGCACTCTCATCTTCTGATGTATTTTATTGCCGTTGCCTTCAGGCTGACCCACACCTTTTTTCCCGGTTTGAGCCCCAGTGATGCCACCGACTCTTCCGACACAAGCGCACCCAGCTCAATGCCTATATCAACCATCATCTCGGCACCGATACGCGCCGGCTGAACAGACCTGACCGTTCCCGGGAAATTATTCACGGCCGAAGAGGAGGGTCTAGAGGCAGATATTACAATATCTTCAGCCCTTACCACTACAAATCCTTCACCCGGAGGCTCATCGCTCAGAAGGGTAAACTTTATGCCACCTGAAATGAAATTTCTCAGCGTTCCCTTATTCCCGCCAAGTGTCCCGCCAAAAATATTCCTGATACCAACAAACCGGGCAACAAATTCAGAGCGGGGGTTCAGAAACACCTCCCCCGGGGTGCCTGTCTGCACCACCGTACCATTCTCTATCACACCAATCCGCCCTGCCAGCATTGCTGCCTCCTCATAGTCGTGTGTAACGTGAACCATGGTTTGTCCTCTGCCGTTTATATCCCTCAGTAAAGCCCTGAGGTCCGACCTGAGCCGAACGTCAAGCGAAGAGAGCGGCTCATCCAACAGCAGAAGCTCAGGCTCCGGGGCAAGGGCACGTGCCAGGGCCACCCTTTGTTGTTCACCCCCGGAAAGGTTGAGGGGTGTTCGCTTCAACAGGTGGGCCACCCTCGTGATGTCGGCAAGCTCCCCTACCCGCCGGCGTACCTGGGAACGCCCCATTCTGCCGGATAACAGCGGGTATGCAATATTCCTGTACACGCTCATATGGGGGAAAAGGGCCGAATCCTGGAAAACCAGTCCCACTCCCCGTTTCTGTATCTTTTCGCTCGTAATATCCCGGCCGTTCAGGATCACACGGCCTCTGTCAGGCCGTATCAGTCCCCCCACAACCTGTAGCAACACACTCTTCCCGGCCCCCGACATGCCCAGCAGTACGAAGTACCCGCCCGGGTCAGCCGTAAAGATTACATCCCTCAGCTCAAATTTACCGAGCCTGACCGATATGTTTTCAACTTTCAGCATTGTCATATTTCGATGAAAGCATGCGAAGCAGCACAAAAAAAGCCAGGCAGACACAGATGAATACAACCGCCACGGGCCGTGCATATGCAAGTCCGAATGCCCCGAAACGTTCATAAATAAGTACCGGAGTGATCATCGGGTGGTACGCTACAATCACAACAGCACCGAATTCGCTCATGCCGCGGGCCCACATCATTATCATTCCCGAAACAATTGAGCGCCAGGCAAGCGGAAGGCTTATTGTGAAAAAAACACGGGCCGGTGAGGCGCCCAGGACCAGGGCAGCCTTTTCCAGTTTTTCGGGAACCGCTGCAAAGCCGTCCCTTGCCGCGTTAACCAAGAACGGAATGCTTACGAAGGCCATCGCCAGTATAATGCCGGGTGCGCTGCCCACGAAGTTCAGTCCCACACTCTCCCCCAATCTCCCAACCACGGTATCTCTCGACACGAAACCCAGTATTGCTATACCTGCCGCCGAGTGGGGGATCACAACCGGAACGTCGATAATGGCTGATACCAGCTTCTTGAAGGGAAACTTCTTCCTTGCAAGAATCCAGGCGAAGGGTATGGCGGCTACCCCGAATATAATGGTGGCCAGCATCGAGGTCCATAATGTAAGCCCTATGCTTCCCGCCACCTCCCGGTCGGCCGCCGTCTCAAAAAATTCTGCCGGCGAGGTGGCAATGAACATCCCGGCAAGAGGCGCTATGATAAACAGCAACACCAATCCCCCCAGGAGAACAAAAACCAGTCTCATCGGATCAAACCCGCTCATAATACTGATACTTGAACCTGATCTCCAGACATTCCACGGCCTAAATCTATGCTTTTCACAAAAATACAACAACGAAATACCACCAACCTTCATTTCCTCCCCGGCCCGCCTGTCCCTTCCTGTTCAGTCTGCCAGCACGAACTGCCTGAGGCTCTTAGGCACCATCCTGTATGTCGAAGATTCTGCCGGCACAATGCTGTTCTGGCCGTTGCGCTCCATGATGGCCTGTCCATCCTCCGAAAGGAAAAACCGTACAAACTCCTCTGCCAGTAAATTATTATCTGTTTTATGAGGTATGGTAATGCCGTATATCATCGCCTCGCCTGTTTCCGTCATCGTCTCTCCCGGACGGGTTCCCCTGACCTCAACGCTTGCCCTGGCATACCAGTCATTCAGCCCGGGATCCTTCAGGTTCAGCTCGCCGGGAAGCAGTACAAACTGCAGTCCGTGCTGTTCAGCCACCGAACGGTACAGGAAGATATAATCGAGCGCATTCTTTTCAAGCAAAGCCAGCAGATCGGTCTCCTTGGGCCTTATCATGTTACGGTGCCGCGAGAGGAGCCTTTCAGAAAGGCCCGGCTCTCCGTAATACAATTCGGCAAGCCGGGTAACAAATACCGACCTCACCCCGCAGGGATCCGAATCGGGATCCGACCTGCCATAGACAACATCATCCCTCAGCAGCACCCGGTACCAGTTTTCAGGATTAATCTCTCCACTATAGCGGGACCCTTTGTTGTAAACGATTGCCATCTCGTTCCCCGCAAAGGAAATGTTCCAGGAAGCATGGTCAGGTATCAGGAATATGTCTATTACATTGTAATCGGCCGAGATATAGACATCGCAGGGAACATCCAGGTCGCTCACCCTCCTTGCTCCCGCCTTGCTGCCCCAGGCCTCGGTAAGGATCCTCACACCCGGGTTCCGTGCCTCGAATGAATCGGCTGCTTCGCGAACAGGCACCGAGAGGCTGCCCGCATGGATGATCCTCAGCGTTTCGGGGCGGTCGTTGCAGGATTGCAGTCCACTGACCAGACAGAATAAAATCAATACATTAAAATATACAGCCCGTCTTAACATCTGCGAATGTGATAAAAAAAGCCCGGGAGGAACCCCTGCCAGGCTTTTGGATTAGATTAAGGTTTTTCAGTCCTCCTGGTGGTCCTTAACGAGCTCGATCAGCTCGGGCAGGTCCATACCCAATTTTTTCAGGTGCTCTATCTTCGGAACACCGTTCTTTGTCCATCCCCTTCTAAGATAGACTGCATCAAGCAGTTGTTCATAGCGCTCTTCACGGTATTTTCGGTGAATGGCTATCTTCTCTTCGGTGGACTTACCCTCAGGATCAATGTTCATAAGCTCCTTGAGCTGCTTGTCATAGCGCTCCTGCCTCGATTCATACTCCTCAACCGTTACCGGTCCGGCAGCCCTGTATGGCTGCGCATCATACTCGCGGGTACCAAAACCACGGCGCAGGTTAAAGACCCTCTGAAAGTTGTAAACCCTCTCCGTTTGCTTCATAAGCTCATCCTTGTCAAACGGCTGCCCGGTAACCGCCTTGTAAATGGTAACGTAGTTGTCGACATGCTCAGGCACCTTTGCAGGCTCATCGGTCTCGGCATTGCCCTCCGGCTCAACATCATTCCACGGAAGCTTGCACAGCCCTACAAGTCCGAACCATGTACGGAACATCGGGAAGTAGTGCAGCGCCTCTGCCTTGTCCTCGAACGTCGGTATCTGGTTATTGACCATGTCCATGAATATCAGCCACGCCTCATCGTGCTGCGGGCCCTTGTTGGTCATAGCGTACCCACCTTGCTGGGCAAGAGATTCCTTCGACATATACTGGGAGTATTCAAGTCCTTTATTCTCCATGGCAATATCCTGAAGGAGGGCAGCATCGCCCCACCCCTTCTCAATGAACATCTCCTTCATCTTACGCACTCCAAGCCCTGCAATCTTGCCAAAACCTTCGCCTCTCGCAAGCA